>NZ_JBQSVM010000005.1:0-117776 GCF_052376235.1 Psychrobacter sp. AOP7-A1-24
CACGAGTGCGTTTTTGGTAGAAAAATGATGCATCACACCACCTTTGGTAACCCCAACTGCATCAGCGACTGCCTGAAACGTTACCTTAGATAAGCCTTGCTCCAATGTGATACGTGCTGCCTGATCTAACAACGCACGACGAATGACTTCTGGTTGTTTTTTACGCTTATAAGCATTTACCATATCAATGCACCACAGAATTAGACAATAAGTTCATCACAACAACACCGCCGACAATCATCGCGATACCGACCACTGCTGCTGTATCGAGATTTTGCTTGAATAGCACCACACCAGCGAGTGATGTCAGCACAATCCCAAGCCCGCCCCACAGTGCATACGCAATGCCTAGCGGTATGGTCTTGAGCGTCTGAGCCAACAGATAGAATGAGATAGCATAGAGCACGCCCATCATCAAAGTTGGCACCAAACGGGTGAACTGTTCTGACTTTACTAAAAAAGTCGTACCCACCACTTCGCATATAATGGCAATAGTCAGATAACCGTAAGCAATCGTAGTAGGACTCATCTTTAGAACACCCGCTTTTTTCAACGCATGCTATGAAAAAACATAGCAAAGAAACCACATGGTCGGTATTTTATAGAACTCTACTACCAATGTGAAGGGTTATCTTGCAACTTTATTGTGTCAAACGATGTCGCACCACCTTTATATTTAAAAATACAAAGCATCAAATCTAGTTTGACTTTATTCAATTCACATCTATTTCTATACTTTTATCATTTTTCCTATATATCAGATGAGAGCTTCTGAAAATAATCTTTATTCTTGCAGCCTATTTATAGTCATTTTCTATAAAATTGAGCCTTGAAATAGCTTATCGGACAAGGGATTGACGTTAATTTTCAATAATTGCGATAATATTTATAATTAAACGCATAATAAGGTTGACAGCCTGTAACGACTTGGCTAAAATGTGCCCCACATAACGCAAACAAGATAATTAATTGCTTTAATACAAAGCATCAATAACTTGTTGTTATGACCATCTATTCTCCAATAGCTCAGTTGGTAGAGCAACGGACTGTTAATCCGTGTGTCCCTGGTTCGAGCCCAGGTTGGAGAGCCATATACTAAAAACCTTCATCATAATTTGATGGAGGTTTTTTTATTGTTGTACCTTTTATATTTACCTCTAATAATATTAGCACGGCTGCGGTGTTCTTTTAGACATTTTTGTTGTATGGTAAGGTTAGATTTAATTGGGTTCGTTTTTGTTTGAGTGCTCTGCTCATACTCACTAAAAGTAATGGTTTATTATGATACCTGTACGTGTAAAAAATAAATTCTCTGCGCATCCGCAGAAGATCATGCGTCCGATTAGTATTCGTTTGTCTGAAGAGATGATTACCCTATTAGAAACGACGTCTTCAGACTTGGGCTTTAAGCGCATTCAAGGGCTTATTCGTCTTTACATTCGTCAGGGCTTGGATCGTGACCATCAGGATTATACGCTTGCCCATGATGAAGTATTCATCGAAACGCTACGTAAGCGCGGCGTTAGCCAGCACATTATTGATGAAGCGATTGTCGTGACGCATAACAATAACATCACTCATCCGCTATCTGAATTACAAGATGACGACTAGACGATTGATAGTAGCGCTATAAAAATAGCATTATTCAGTGCTATCAGAATAAAAAAGACCAAGCTTGCTTGAGCAAGTTTGGTCTTTTTTTGTGGCCGTTATAAAAGTTGAAACATTACCGATATTTCTCCAACTCTCTTCTTATTACACCCTTCTACCATCTAATCTACCGTATATATATTTTTAGACACTCCAAGCTATCTGCGACTGTAATTATCCATAATCAAACACAACAGATGTTTAAACAAGGTATATTAAGAGTATAGTCGTGACTATTTATGAGGTTGCAACATAACACAGGTTTACAAGGAGGTGTACGATGACGAGCTTACATCAGCGTTTCAACAAAGCTTTGTTTTCAACCGTAACAGTAGCCATGCTAGCGATTGTGGCTGGCTGCTCATCGCCGCAGACTGATCCAAGTAAGATAACCATACCGACAGATTCTGACCAATGGCAAAAAAAGTTAGGGCAAACTTTTGAGCAACTGTCTGAGGCTGACCAACAAGTGCTCAGCCGATATATGCTGCGCATGAAGTTGAGCGATGCTTATGAGTCAGGTGCCATGCCGCGCACTACTATTAAGCAAGCACTGATACAACAGCGTGAATACGAGCGTCTACATCCAAACAATCCAACGGGCAAGAAAAGCCCTATCGTCACTGATCAGGCTGCTAACGCTACCGCGCAGATGTACCCTGTCGCCCTACTACCTGTGAAAACCAGTGATAGCGATAGCTTAAATCAAGTCAAAATGCAGTTTATGCTATCCAATCATGGGACAGGTGCGATAAAAAGCTTTAAAGGTACGCTAACCATGAAGGATGCCAACCTGAAAAAAGGCAAGAACTTCAATGTGCCTTTGACAACGTTTGATCCACCTATCGCACCAGAACAATCCGGAAAAATAATTATCGAAAGCAGTATTGAGGATATCAATGTCATGCGTGCTATCAAAAACGCTAACGGCATGACTATCGAGATTAATAAAGGCACGCTTATCTTAGTAGACGATCAGACAATCGAATTTGAAGACTCACTGGTGAAGTAGCCGCCCCGCACTATATTGAGAGCTCTATAGAAGGTAGTATTGGCTACTTTTATCAATACCATAAAAAAAGCCCCAATCATTGCTGATTGGGGCTTTTTCGAATTTGGCGGAGACGGAGAGATTCGAACTCTCGAAGGGCTATTAACCCTTGTCGGTTTTCAAGACCGGTGCATTCAACCGCTCTGCCACGTCTCCATTGGTGCATCATTATATAGATATCATTTTATAATGCAAGCCCCTAATCTAAAAAAATTCAATTAATTTTCGAATACTTGTAAATTGGTGCATTATCGCTGGCTTGAGGCCAGATGTAAGCACATATCGAGCAGCCTATTGGCATAGCCCCATTCATTGTCATACCACGCAAAAACCTTATACTGACCGCCTACTTGCATAAGCTGCTGACCATCAATAATGAGTGACTCAGTCTGATGGATAAAATCACTAGATACCAGTGGCTCATCGGTATAGGCCATGATGTCATGCAGATGTGCTTGGCTGGCAGATTTGAGCACCTTTCGCACTGTCTCAATATCGACATCTGGCGTATCAAATACAAAGGTGACATCAATCGCAGCCACGTCGATAGTGGGCACCCGTATCGAATGTCCATTTATCTTGCCAGCCATAGCTGGTAGCACCCGCTCTGTCGCAGCAATACTACTGGACGTCGTTGGGATAATATTATAGCCAGAAGCGCGCGCCCGTCTTGGGTCTCGATGTGCTTGATCGAGCACCGTTTGGTCAGCTGTGACTGCATGAATCTCTGTCATCATGGCAGACTGTACACCAAACGCTTTATCTAGCGTATCAATCAGCGGTACCAATGCCTGCGTGGTGCAAGAGACACTAGAGATAATCGGTAGCTCAAGCGTGAGCGCATCTGTATTCACACCCATGACGATGCAAGCATCCACATCGTCAAATGGTGCGGCGCCGATAATAACTTGCTGCGCACCAGCATCAATATGTAACGTCGCTTGCTCATACGAGCGAAAATGCCCAGTACATTCTAAAACTACATCGACACCCAGCGCCTGCCAAGATAAGTTTTTAGGATCAGGTTCAGACAGCATATTGATGCAGTAAGTTAGGTTGTTCTTGGTCAGGCAGAGTTGGGTATTGTTCACATCGTCTGACTCAGTTCCTACAATCTCAGCATCAACCCCTAAGCGACTGAGACGACCATGTGTGCTGTCAAACTTTAACAAATGCAGCAAAATATCCGCTGGCGCCAAATCATTAATTGCCACTACATGAATCGCGCGGCCTAGCACTTCAAAACGCTCCAGCAAGGCACGCAGTACATTACGCCCTATACGTCCAAAACCATTGATAGCAATTCTCAACGGTTTTATGCTCTCGCCCGTAGTACGAAACGTCGCGGCTATCGGGTCAGAGGTCAATTGATAAGTAGCGCTAGAAAAATCAGGCATAAAGGGTATCGCTATAAAGGGATATAGAAATTGAGCGCTATCACAATGAGCGCTCTGATGAATGCTTATACTGAGTACAAAAAACTCTCAAATATCGTAAAGATTAAGGTGTAATAAAAATTAATGCGAGACGAATGGTATTGTAATCAATACTCTGTTTGAGATGATCAAATATCGGACGCAGTTTGATACTACCATCATCATTGAAATCATTGGGGTTATTAGCGACTTTGATCGCGACATAGGCATTACCAACCGCTGTCATCACCTCATTATCTGGACGCAGATGATCGCAGGCAAGACTTGGATCTTGTGATTTTAGCTCACCGATGTGCCGCATGATGGTTGACTGTGATAGCTGACGCGCTTGTGATATCTCTGCGATGGTTAAGCTTTCTTCTAATAATACTCTGGTCGCAAGCAGCGTACTGTCTGATTTGTCAGAGACTTGATTGCCTAACTTCTGTTTTTTATCGATTTTTGCTTGCTGCTGTTCACGGCGCTTCTTTTGTAGAGAAGCATACGCATCAATTACTGACTTACTCAATGTACCACCTGATTTTAAGATGAACTTCTCATGCGCCTGCGTCATACTCTCTTCATCTAGCATCGCATAATTGGCATCAGCCTCTTCAGACAGTACCAAGAACCGCTTATCAGCGCCGCGTGCTAGAGGATCCAGCTGCAAGCTCATGTCATTTATACCTAGCAATTGTAGGCCTGATAGCGACTTGAGACGTGACAATGCCACATAGCCTTGTCCCAATTCAAAAGTACGTGACAAGTCAATTTCAGCTGCATCGAGGGTCATGCCCTGTGATTTATGAATAGTAATCGCCCATGCCAGACAGAGCGGCACTTGTAAGTAACTTGCTAGCACATCACCCGTTTCATCTTCGATAATCCATTCTTCAGGCTCAGCGATAACCTCTCGTCCTGAATTAAGCCGCACGACAGGCATTTTCTGGGTCGGTGGTTTCTTCGACTTTGGTTTTTCTTTATCCTTTTTAGCAGCGGACTTCTTACCTTTCGTTGTTTTTTCGCCAGCAGCATCTTCATCAACATCATCGCTGCTATCACCTTCAATTAACGCGTCACTACTTTCTTTATCGTCTATTTTGACAGCAGCAAAACCAATCAACTCGCCCATTGTTCCATTAGAGACGCCAAGCTCAGCATTGTTTTTGATAAACATCACCTTTGCGCCAACTTTGAGAATCAACTCGTCTTGGGTGCGGACGGTCTTTTTTAACGTCTCAACCAGCTTACTATCGCCTGTCGCCGTCGCCTCAAAACGCATCATCTCTCCATCTAGAGAGGCCAGCTCTTTATCATTGATTTTATTCACGTTGAGATTGTGCGTATACAGACGTGTACGCTTGATATCGACACTTTGGTCATAAGTCGCTTCTAAAGCGGCAATTGCCTCAAAAGTCACTTCCTGACGACGAATTTGGTTAAGAATATCGTCCAAGTCAAGACCACCGTTGGCCGCATCGCTGACTTGACGATGCTGCTCAGACAAATAGCAAATATGGAACTTAGCATCGAGCCACGCCTCAGACATAAAGGCAAACTTTTCACGATTGGTTTCACCTTTACTACCAATCGGTGGTAGCTGGAAAAAATCTCCTGCAACAACCACTTGAATACCGCCAAACGCTTTGTCATTTTTGCGAATGTGTTTAAGCACTTGGCTGACCAAGTTAAGCTGCTTGGCATGCAGCATCGAAATCTCATCGATGACCAATACCGCAGTATCTTTCAATCTGTCTGCCAAAAACTGCTTGCGTGACAAAGTGGTCAAATCTCGATCAGTCAGCTCATCTTTGATACCGATGCCTGACCAGCTATGAATCGTCGTGCCATTCATGTGCGTGGCGGCAATACCCGTACTGGCGGTCACCGCAACGGGCACACGGCGGGCGCGTAGATAGTCGATGTATTGATTGAGAGTATAAGTCTTACCTGAACCTGCTGAGCCGGTCAAAAAGACGTTTTGACCTGTTTTTAAGATATCAAGAGCAGAAGATTGACGCATATATGTAAACCAACCAATAACTTAGAAAAAAAGAGCCGCTATCAGCAAATTTATAAATGCAATAGCCTAAAAAACTGCCAATAATTATAGCAGCTACATCAACTTTACGAACCACTTTAACCGATACATTTTCTATAACTAAATTTCATACGTATACCGACTAATCATTATTAAAATTGAGTATAAGTATAAGCAAAAGTTCAGTACGATTGATTGAGAACTTAATTAGGAAGATTAAGTAACGACGATATAAGTCTTTATTTCATACATAATAAAATGATGAATTATGGTTTACCCATCGTGTACCTGATATATAAAACAACAAGGAGCAGTTAATGTTATACCCTTATCCGAATACCGAAAAAAGCCAAGTCCAATTCCGCGAAAAATACGACAATTTCATCGATGGTGAATGGGTAGCACCGATTGATGGTGAGTACTTTGACAATACCAGTCCCATCGATGGCAAAGTCATCTGCCAAGTTGCCCGCTCAAAATCAGCCGATATCGAAAAAGCCTTAGACGCGGCACATGCTGCTAAAGATGCTTGGGGCAAAACCAGTGTGACAGAACGTGCGAATATCCTACTCAAACTCGCTGATAAAATGGAAGCCAATCTCGAGTCTATCGCTATTGCTGAATGTTATGAAAACGGCAAGCCAGTGCGTGAGACACTTGCAGCAGATATCCCTCTAGCCGTTGATCATTTCCGTTATTTCGCTAGTGCCATTCGCGCCCAAGAGGGCGGCATTAGTCAAATCGATGATGATACTGTCGCCTATCACTTCCATGAGCCACTTGGCGTTGTCGGTCAGATTATTCCTTGGAACTTCCCTATCCTAATGGCCGTATGGAAACTAGCCCCTGCATTAGCAGCAGGTAACTGTATTGTTCTTAAACCTGCGGAACAAACCCCTGCCTCTATTCTATACATGCTAGAAATTATCGGTGCTGCTGATATTTTACCTAAAGGCGTATTGAACGTGGTTAATGGCTTTGGTGTCGAAGCAGGCAAACCGCTGGCTTCAAACCCGCGTATCAATAAAGTTGCCTTTACTGGCGAGACCACCACTGGTCGTCTTATCATGCAATATGCCAGTGAAAACATCATTCCTGTGACCTTGGAGCTGGGCGGTAAGAGTCCAAACATCTTCTTCGCCGACATCATGGATGAAGATGATGACTTCTTAGACAAGGCGGTTGAAGGTTTGGTCATGTTTGCGCTTAACCAAGGTGAAGTCTGTACCTGTCCATCACGTGCACTGGTACATGAAAGTATTTATGATGAATTTATCAAACGCTGTGTCGCCCGTGTCGAAGCCATTAAAATGGGCAATCCACTAGATACTGACACTATGATTGGTGCACAAGCAAGCTCAGACCAGCTAGAGAAAATCCTGTCTTACCTAGATATTGGTAAACAAGAAGGCGCAAAAGTCCTAGTTGGTGGCGATCAAGCCAAACACGATGGCGACCTAGCAGACGGCTACTATGTTAAACCTACTATTTTTGAAGGTACAAACGACATGCGTGTGTTCCAAGAAGAAATTTTTGGACCTGTACTTGCCGTGACTACCTTTAAAGATGATGAAGACGCAATGAAAATTGCCAACGATACGTTGTATGGTCTGGGCGCAGGTATTTGGACGCGCAGTGTTCATAAAGCATATCGTTTCGGACGTGGCATCCAAGCAGGCCGCGTATGGACTAACTGCTACCATGTCTATCCGTCGCATTCTGCATTCGGTGGCTACAAACAGTCTGGTATTGGCCGCGAAAACCATTTGATGATGTTAGATCACTATCAACAAACCAAAAACATGCTGGTATCATACGATCCGAAGAAAATGGGCTTCTTCTAGGCGCACATTTAAATACAGGCTTAAAGTACTTTGCAACTGAGGTTGCAAAGTGTGTTAGGAGTGCTTATAGAGCATTTTCATATAGTAGCGATAGTCGGTTCAATCTAGTTCGGATACAAGGAAGGCGCGTGAAAGTACTACAAGTAGTAGACTAGACGAGGCTAACAACGTATCTAATCTATAGAGAGTTGGCTATATCAAGACTTATGACAAGGAATAACGACATGACTGATAAAATGAAAGCAGCCGTATTGCACGAGTTCAATCAACCTCTAAAAATCGAAGAAGTAGATACTCCCACCCCAGGTGCTGGTCAAATTTTGGTCAAAATGCAAGCGTCAGGCGTTTGTCATACTGATCTACACGCAGTCGAAGGAGATTGGCCGGTCAAGCCCAGTCCTCCATTTATCCCAGGACATGAAGGCGTTGGTTTAATCACTGCCGTCGGTGACGGTGTTACTCACGTAAAAGAAGGTGACCGAGTTGGCGTACCTTGGCTTTACTCAGCCTGTGGACACTGTACTCATTGTTTGGGCGGTTGGGAAACGCTATGCGAGAGCCAAGAAAACTCTGGTTATTCAGTCAATGGTAGCTTCGCAGAATATGTTCTAGCGGATGCCGATTATGTTGGTATTATTCCTGATAGCGTTGATTCTGTAGAAATTGCACCAGTACTGTGTGCAGGGGTCACTGTCTATAAAGGGCTCAAAATGACTGATACCAAATCAGGCGATTGGGTCGTGATCTCAGGTATTGGTGGGCTAGGTCATATGGCAGTGCAATATGCCATTGCAATGGGGCTAAATGTTGCAGCAGTGGATATTGATGACGAAAAACTTGCCTTTGCTAAGAAGCTAGGTGCCAAAGTTATAGTCAATGCAAAAGACACTGACCCTGGTGAGTATCTACAAAAAGAGATTGGTGGCGCGCATGGTGCACTAGTAACAGCAGTATCATCTAAAGCGTTTGACCAAGCATTGAGCATGTTGCGACGTGGGGGTACTTTGGTCTGTAATGGTTTACCAACAGGCGACTTCCCTGTCTCTATCTTTGACACCGTATTAAACGGCATCACTATTCGCGGCTCTATCGTGGGTACACGTCTTGACTTACAGGAGTCTTTAGATATGGCCGCCGCAGGAAAGGTCAAAGCGACTGTGGCAGCAGAACCACTAGAAAATATTAACGACATTTTTGATCGTATGCGCGATGGAAAAATCGAGGGTCGTATTGTCATTGATTATAGTATGTAATTATCACTCGTGATATTTTGACTTTTTCTTAACATAGTCGATTAGAGATAATTTGACTATAGATCATAAACCATCAGTCGTATCATTTTCGTTCACATGCTATAAATGATGTGAGTGAAAGTGATACGACTTTTTATATTCTCACTTAATATAAATATGAGCTAACCTACTTCACTTCAAATAAAACAATTTCTACAACTATAATTTACATGATAAGGAAGTCATTATGAAAGTTACAGCAACAGAAGCCTGCACTACCTTGATTGAACTGCTTAAATCTAAACATGGTGAGCTGATGTTTCATCAATCAGGTGGCTGCTGTGATGGTAGCTCGCCCATGTGCTATCCATTAGGAGAGTTCAAAGTGGGCGGTCAAGATGTACTGGTTGGTGAGCTTGCTGGCTGTCCATTCTATATGGGTAAGGCACAGTATAATCTATGGCAACACACCGACCTCACCATTGATGTCGTCGATGGGCGCGGTGCAAGTTTTTCCTTAGAAATACCTGAAGGCAAACGCTTTATCGTACGCTCAGAAATCTGTGCGATATAAGCTCGTTCGGTGCAACACTAAGTAGCATTCATTTTAAATGATGTACCAAATACAACAGTCTTAGCTTCTCCTATGATATTGGTACAAACAGATACCGCTGAGTCATTTTTATTTTATTATTTCAGCAGAATAATAGTTACTGTAAAGCGTAGCCTATTTTAATTAGCACGGATGCTATAAGGAATATAAAATGGAATTTGACACAACCTTTGACTATGTCATCGTAGGCGGTGGCTCAGCGGGCTGCGTGCTCGCCAGCCGTCTTACTGAGAATCCAGATATCAGTGTTTGCTTGTTAGAGTACGGCGGTGATGGCAAAGATCTAGCAGTACGAGTACCTGCTGGACTGATTCTGATGGTTCCTGGCAAACCGCTTAAATTGAATAACTGGTGCTTTCACACCACTCCGCAAGAGCACCTTAATAACCGCAAAGGTTTTCAGCCGCGTGGACAATGCCTAGGCGGTTCATCAGCCATCAATGCCATGATCTATACACGCGGTAGTAGATTAGACTATGAGCGCTGGGTAGAGCAAGGCTGTACTGGCTGGGGATTGGAGGATGTCCTGCCTTACTTTCTTAAAGCTGAAAACAACGTCCGTGGTAGCGATGACCTACATGGTGATAGCGGGCCGCTGCATGTTAGTGACCTACTTAGTCCACGAGATATTTCTAAAGCATTCGTAGAAGCTGCGATTGCCAATGGCCTAGATCATAACACCGACTTTAATAGCGAAAAGCAAGACGGTACAGGGTTATATCAAGTCACTCATTTCCATGGTGAAAAACAAGGCCAACGCTGCTCTGCTGCGGCCGCTTATCTACATCCTGTACAAAACCGCTCCAACCTGACGGTTATCACTCATGCTCAGGCTAACCGCGTCATTATCAAAGACAATCAAGCAACAGGTGTCGTCTACGAAAAAGACGGCGTCGAACACACTGTCATGGCACGTCATGAAGTCTTACTATCAGGTGGTGCGTTTGGTTCACCCAAAGTTCTGATGCTTTCAGGTATTGGTCCTGCAGATCATTTGCAGTCTCATGGTATCGATGTGGTGGTAGATGCACCTGAAGTCGGTGGCAATTTACAGGATCACTTAGACGTCGTCTTTGATTACGAGGTCAATACTACTGACGTTATCGGTATTGGCATGGCATCTATTTCGACACTGACCAAAAGCATTCGGCAATGGAGAAAGGACGGTACAGGCATACTATCTACCAACTATGCCGAAGCAGGTGCGTTCTTTAGCGTCGGTGATGATCCAAAAGAGTGGCCAAACACCCAGCTACACTTTGTCATCTCGCGCGTGATCGAGCATGGCCGCGACCTCAGACGTGGGTTTGCTGTCTCTTGCCATAGCTGTTACTTACGTCCTGAAAGTCGTGGCACTGTCAGATTGGACTCAGCAGACCCATCTGATGCCGTCTTGATCGATCCAAACTATCTGTCTCATCCAAAAGACGTAGAGTATATGGTGGCAGGCGCCGAGCGGACTCGAGCCATCATGCAGGAGTCCGCGCTCGCTAAGTACATCACGGAAGACTACCCTGCCCCTTACATCGAAAAAGATGGCATGCTTGGCTATATCCGCAATAAATCAGATACTATTTATCACCCAGTAGGCACTTGCCGCATGGGCTCAGATGACAGCTCCGTGGTTGATTTGGAACTGAAGGTACGCGGTATAAGTGGATTACGAGTCATCGATGCTTCAGTGATGCCAACGCTTATTAGCGCCAACACCAATGCGCCAACCATTATGATTGCCGAAAAACTAGCAGACCTTATCAAGGCAACTCATGATCATGCCGAAAATATCTCTGCATAAAATATAGTCATATATATCGCCACACAGCACAGATAACCATCCTAAAGGCACTTCATAACTGGCTACACTAAACGAACGTAACCAGTTTATTTCTTGACGTCTATATTTAGTAATAAAGATATACAGAAATAATTTTTAACTGCATACCTGTAAAAATAAAATGTATAGACAAAAATCAATAAATTATAGTACATTCCACTAAAATCATGCTATTAACAGCATAATAATCTATTTTTTATCAAAATTAGTTTATTTATAGCTTGCGTTACTACAGATTAAAAGAGTATATTCGAACGACTTGCTTATATTTTTAGTTTCCATCTATATAATTTAAAGTTATAACAACCTTTAATATGTTTTATTTTGTATATATTAAATATTGTATAGATGGAGACTTTAGAGGTTATTAAATACTTTCTCATCGTATTCATGCTCAAGTACTAGCATATGGATACATGAATAACTACCATTACATAGGATGTAATAATGCAAAAATCACTCTTCAAACTTACGATGTTGGCGACGTTTGTCTTAGGTATCAGTGCCTGTAGTGGAGACAACAAAACTACCGACGACTCTGCTGCTAGTTCAGACGCTAAAGCTGCGAAGACATTGCTCTATTGCTCTGAAGGTAGCCCTGCTGGATTTGATCCAGCGCAGTATACTTCAGGCACGGATTTTGATGCGAGTGCATTCCCTATTTACAATGGCTTGGTAGAATTCAAAAGAGCGGAGACAGAGATTCAACCAGGACTTGCTGAAAGCTGGGACATTAGCGAAGACGGTAAGACTTATACTTTTAATCTACGCAAAGGGGTTAAATTCGGTACAACTGACTACTTTACTCCGTCTCGCGATTTCAACGCGGATGACATTGTCTTTACGCTAGAACGTATCACTGACCCAGACTTTGAATTCAATAAGGCTTATCCTGCTGAATTCCCATATTCGGTCGGTATGGGGCTACCTGATATTATCTCTAATATCGAAAAGGTTGACGACTATACGGTGAAAATCACCCTTAGCGAAACCAATGCGCCGTTCCTACAGAACCTAGCGATGCCTTTCGCTTACATCAACTCTGCTGAGTACGCAGATCAATTACTAGCCTCTGATAATGCTGCTGATATTAATACTAAGCCCGTAGGTACCGGACCTTTCGTCTTTACTTCATATCAAAAAGATGCGCAAATTCGTTATACCAAAAACCCAGACTACTGGAACAAAGACGACATTTATATCGACAACCTAGTATTTGTCATCACTAAAGACTCAGCAGTTCGCGCCCAAAAAGTGCAAGCTGGCGAATGTCACGTGTCCGCTTATCCAAAACCTGCCGAAATTGAATCTGTCAAAAAATCAGGTAAAGCTACTGTGCTAGATCAGCCTGGCTTCAACGTTGGCTATGTCGGTTACAACGTAGAAAAACCTCAATTGAGCGATCTTAAAGTTCGTCAAGCATTAGATATGGCGATCAACAAAGATGCCATTATCAACGCGGTTTATCAGAGCGAAGGTCTCAAGGCGACCAACCCAATGCCACCAACGCAGTGGGGCTATGACGAGTCACTTCAAGACGCGCCTTACGACGTCGAAAAAGCAAAAGCACTGATTAAAGAAGCCGGCGCGGACAACCTAGCTATCAATTTATGGTATATGCCTGTTCAGCGTCCGTACAATCCAAATGCCAAGCTAATGGCTGAAATGCTGCAAGCAGACTGGGCGAAAATTGGTGTTGATACCAAACTTGTGACTTATGAGTGGGGCGAGTACCTCAAGCGCGCGGCTAAAGGCGAGCCTGATGTCATTCTAGCGGGCTGGACTGGCGACAATGGTGATCCAGACAACTGGCTTGGCTCATTATTGTCTTGTGACGCGGTCGGTGGCAATAACTACTCACGCTGGTGTAACAAAGACTTCGATAATTTGGTGACCAATGCCCGTCAGATTAATAATCAAGATGAGCGTGTCAGTGAATATGAGCAAGCTCAGCAAATATTCAAAGAGCAGCTTCCTTGGACGACGATGGCGCATTCAGTAGTGACGGTATTCACCGCACCAAACGTTGTCGATTATAAAATCAGCCCACTTGGCTCAATACGCTTCGATGGTGTAAAAGTTGAATAACCTTGACTGATTAACTCCGTTACGACATTCGCAATTTATTCATTGATTTTCGGCTGGGTCAGTTACTATGCTCCAGCCGAATTCATATAAGCAATATGCATTAAGCGATTTGCCACGGAACTCTTCATCCTTACTAATACTCTAATCATTGAACCACAACTATTGAGCAGCCCATGCTACTTTATATTCTGCGTCGTATTGCCATTTTAATACCCGTCTATCTCGGCCTAACGCTATCAACTTTTACTCTGATTCGTCTCGTACCTGGAGATGCAGTCGAGATTATGATGGGTGAGCGTATGGTCGATCCAGAGCTACATGCTCGTGCCCTCGAGCGACTAGGATTAGATAAACCTCTTATTGCTCAGTACTGGGATTATTTAACGGGTATCTTGACAGGTGATTTCGGCCAATCTTTTCGTACTCGCACACCCGTACTACAAGACTTCTTTGCTCACTTTGTCCCTACTTTAGAGTTAGCGCTGTGTGCCATTGTTATTGCTAGCGTCGTTGGTATTAGCTTGGGAATTTTTGCTGCCCTACGCCGTGGTACGTGGATTGATTATACCCTCATGTCAGGTGCACTGGCAGGATACTCTATGCCCATTTATTTATTGGGCCCCATCCTGACTGGTATCTTCGCTCATTACTTAGGTCTTTTACCCGTCGCTGGCGTGATATCTGTCGCTCAGTTTTTGGACGTGCAGCCATTGTATGGCTCATGGTTACTTGGCTCTCTCACATCAGGAGAACCTGGCGCGTTTTGGAATGTGGTCAAACACTTTATATTGCCTTCGATTGCATTATCGACCATTCCGTTAGCGATGATTGCACGGATGACGCGCTCTGCGATGCTGGAGGTGTTAGATGAAGATTATGTACGTACAGCACGAGCCAAAGGCTTATCTCCACGCCGAGTGATACTGGTTCACGTGATGCGCAACGCATTGATTACTGTTGTTACAGTCGTTGGTCTACAGATGGCAACGTTGCTCGCGGGTGCCATTATTACCGAGACAATCTTTAGCTGGCCTGGTGTTGGTAACTGGTTGCTCGATGGATTCTTCACGCGTGACTACCCTATTGTACAAAACGGTATTTTATTGGTCGCCACCGCTCTGATTTTGGTTAGTTTATTTATTGATATTTTGTATGGTCTGATCAATCCACGTATTCGCCATACTTCTTAATTTAACATTGATAAATACTCACATTATAAATAGTGATAATTAGCGCTTGCATGGTTCTAGAGGTTTTAGCAAATTTCTAATAATTGTTAGGAAGGAAGCCCAAACGAAACCGATGCGCTAGCCACTATAGGAAATGCTCATGAAGCCTTCTGTTCTTCCCTCTGATGTCAATCTGATGGCAGCCACACCGCCGTCATCTTGGCAGCTATTTTTATCGACATTCTGCCGAAACAAAGGCGCCGTGATTGGTTTTATTGTACTGGCACTGATGGTTCTAGTTGCTATACTCGCGCCTGCTATTGCACCCCACGATCCTTATGAGTTATTCACCGGTCAAGAGCAGTTGCCACCTGCCTTTTTAGATGGCGGCAATGCGATGTTTTGGCTAGGCACTGATGATGCGGGCCGAGATACATTGTCTCGAGTGATGTATGGCGCGCGTTATTCGTTGTTTATCGGTCTAAGCGCAACGACTTTGGCGATGTTGGTTGGTATCTCACTTGGGCTGAGTGCAGCGTTCTGGCCAAAGGTCTGGGGCAAAGCGGTCATGCTAGTCAATGATATTCTGATGTCATATCCGAGCTTGCTATTGGCGATTATCATTGCCGCTATCTTAGGGCCTTCTATGACCAATACGATTATTACGATCGCACTGGTCTGTACACCGCCTTTTATTCGTCTGACTCGTGCCACAGCAATGGTAGAGCTACAACGTGAATATTTTATTGCCTCACAAGTGATGGGCGCTGGCGTGCTTCGTTTGTTGTTTATTACTATTTTGCCCAACTGTATGGCACCGCTTATCGTACAGGCAACGATGATTTTCTCATCTGCTATTTTAGAAGCGGGTGCGATTGGTTTCTTAGGCTTTGGCGTACAGTCACCTGATGCCGAATGGGGCGCGATGCTAGGTACGGCGCGTCAATATATTCAAAGTAATGTTTGGCTAGCAATCTGGCCGGGTGTCGCTATCTTCTTAGCTGCACTATCGATTAACCTGACTGGTGATGGCTTACGCGATGCGCTAGATCCTAAATTAAAGCAGGTGACCTAAGATGACTGAACCATTAATTAATACGCCTATCACTCACACGTCTATGAATGGCGCATCAACAAAAGACTCACCATTGCTGCTAGATATTGAGAACCTGTCTGTCACTTTTGGACAAGGAGTGCGTGCCTTTCGCGCAGTCGATGATGTATCGTTAAAGATAACCCAAGGGGAGGTCATCGCTGTCGTTGGTGAATCCGGCTCAGGTAAGTCAGTCACTATGATGGCGCTGATGGGGCTGTTGCCACCTTCTGCGACCGTACGCGCACAGCGAGTGGTCTTTGACAATAAAGACATGCTCAGTATGTCAGCCAAAGAGAGACGCGGCATCATTGGTAAAGACATCTCTATGATTTTTCAGAATGCGATGTCTTGCCTAAATCCAAGCTTTACGGTTGAGATGCAGCTAGGTGAAGTACTACGCAAACACCTTGGTTTACGAGGCGCAGCAGTACAAACACGCATCTTAGAGCTCCTAGAGTTGGTCGAGATGCCCGATGCCAAAAACAGACTTAAGGTATATCCGCATCAACTATCAGGCGGTATGAGTCAACGGGTTATGATTGCGATGGCCATTGCTTGTGAGCCAAAACTGCTTATCGCAGATGAACCAACCACGGCCCTGGATGTCACAGTACAGGCGCAAATCATGGATTTGCTGAGCCGATTGCAACGCGAAAAACAAATGGCCATGGTATTAATCACCCACGATTTGGGTCTGGTTGCGCAAAACTCGCGTGATGTCGCGGTCATGTATGCTGGACAAGTGGTCGAAACCAGTACCGTGCCAGAGATTTTCCAAAACCCTGCACACCCTTATACTGAAGCATTGCTACAAGCCATCCCTGAGTTGGCTATTGGTCAAGATAGGCTAAACAGTTTACCAGGGGTCGTGCCAAGTCAATATGACCGGCCGGCTGGTTGCTTGCTGTCTCCGCGTTGTCCGTATAAAGAGCCTGCTTGCGAAGTACCGCCACCTATTTTAGATACGCCCAATGGCAAGGTGCGTTGTATTGATTCTAATATTACCTCTCGCCCCTCTCACGCTGCTACTTTGGAGTCACCAGTATGAGTAATAAAGTGGTCCTAAAAGCAGACAATCTACACAAGCACTACCCAGTATCACAAGGTCTGGGCAAAGCAAAGGCCTACGTAAAAGCGCTCAATGGTGTCTCTTTCGAGCTTGAAGCTGGCAAGACATTGGCCGTCGTTGGTGAGTCAGGCTGCGGCAAATCCACCCTTGCCCGCCAGTTGACACTGATCGAAGCACCTACACATGGTGAGCTATTTATCAACGATGAAGGCACCACTGGCTATAGTAGAAAGGCGCTAAAAGAGTTGCGTACTGAAATACAAATGGTCTTCCAAAACCCGTATGGGAGCTTGAACCCACGCCATACCATTGGCTATCAATTGACTGAACCATTGGATATTCATACCAAACTGTCCAAAGAAGAGAAGCGCGACAAGATCAACGAGATGATGAGAAACGTGGGTCTACGTCCTGAACATGCTGGTCGTTTTCCGCATATGTTTTCGGGTGGTCAACGGCAGCGAATTGCCCTCGCCCGCGCCATGATGCTCAATCCAAAAATCGTCGTCGCTGATGAGCCAACTTCCGCGCTCGATGTGTCCATTCAAGCGCAAGTCTTGAATCTATTTATGGACTTGCAGGATGAATATCGTACTGCCTACGTCTTTATCTCGCACAATCTATCGGTCGTACGTCATGTTGCTAATGATGTGATGGTGATGTATTTGGGTCAAGCGGTCGAACACGGCCCTAAAGAAGCGATTTATAATGCGCCAAAACATCCGTATACCATTGCATTATTGGCTGCGGCACCAACGGTAAACGGTCATAAAAATGATTTGACCCTACAAGGTGAGCTACCAAGTCCGCTTAATCCACCAAGTGGCTGCGCCCTACATAAACGCTGCCCCTATGCCACCTCGCAATGCAGCGAAGTAGAGCCACAACTGCGCGAATGGGACGGTCGATTGGTTGCTTGTTTACGTTTAGAAGAGATATATGGTTAAGGTGATTAAGGTTAAAATGATTAAGGTTAAAATGATTAAGGTTAAAATGATTAAGGTTAAGATGATTAACGATTAAGATGATTAACGATTAATCAATATTCACCACACCGCGACATTTGGGAAATTGGCTACAACCAAAAAAGGTCTGACCTTGATTCAGGCCTTTTTTTGCTACTCTCTTAATCATCTCACCGTTACACCTTGGACAGGTTGGTATTTGGACAAGATTAGCGGCATTGTCTGTCGCTTCAATTATCGCAGGTTCATTAACTTTTGGCTCAGACTCTACAACCTCAAACGGCGTAAGAAAAACCTTATCAGCAATATCGTGCGATATAATTGTATGCTGAATATCTGCCTGCTGAGTATCCATACTATCAATTGGTAAATCGCTAGATTCAATTTCAGTCTGACCAGACCATCGATGCACTTCTCTACTTTTTAGAATAGCTCGTTTAGCGGTCTCTTTTACTATCGGCTCTGGTATAGGCTTATTAGCCACTTTAGCAGTTGGTTTATCATTAGCGTTACCGCTAGGCTGCTTATTCGTATTCTGGCTTGGATTGCTATGCTTGTCTTTTAGATAGGCTTTGTGCTGCCGATTGGTGCGCCAAGACTTACTAAATCTATTGCTATTAATCTGCTCAACAATGGATGTGACCTCGTCTTCAGTGAGTATCTTATCTTGCTTTTTCTTTACATACGACACCATGCCACCTGTCAATACATGCTCGGGTAACTCATCGCGGGTTTTTAATTCGCACTCACCGATAAAGGCAATCATCGAATGGAAGTAGCTTAGCTCTAAACCTAATAAATCTGCGAGCGTCTTAATGTGCAAGTAGTTTTGCCGCAATGGGTTTTGGAATTTGAATTTACTGCCATTTTGGAAAACTTGTGTCCACTGTCTTTGGTTCTCGCTACCATATATCCAGCCTTTATAATTTTTGGTCTCAATCACAAAGATGCCGTATACGGAGACGATAATATGATCGATTTGGGTGCTGCCGCCATTGGCTCTTGGCAAGGTGATACCGTTTAATCGGTGGTAAACATCTTTTTCAAGCTTAAGCCACATGGCGACGTTGATGACGGTCTCACCTAGGAAACCTTTAAAGCTGGATTTGATGGACATAAGAAAATCTCAAAAAAAGACTTATTAAAGTTTATATATCTTGAAAATTCTCAGATTTCAGAATTTATTCGCTGTTCTAAACTGAAGCTAATACAGTGACTCAATACTTAAAATAACTTTGTCTGATAGCTCATTAATACTTTCTGCAGCTTCAATAAATAGATCTTTATGATTAGTCCAAGCTGCATGATAGCCATCTCGTTGTAACCTAGTATTTTCTGCAAGAAGTTCATTTGTTTGCAATACAATGGACATAAGCTCTGTTAACTGCTCTTGTATGACTCCACTTTTCGATGCAATTTTTAAAATATTAGCGTACTCTTTCACCAAACTAAAAAAGTCCTCATCAAAATCTTCGGGGCTTCTGTTCACACCAAGAAAAGATTTTCCCCCTGATTGAAAATCTAGAAAATCTTTAGTGCATGAACGTAATCTATATAAATCTGGTAGTAAAGACACTTGTACTACTCTTGAGAGAGATATCTTCTCAGCTTCTTGTTTCTTTTGTGAGTCTTTAGCTAGCTTAAAGGGAACCCATATTGCGATGCCAATTGCTATTATACTTCCAATAGCTTGCACCCATGCTGCTGTCGCAATCCAATTAATCTCATGAAATTCCAAACTGACACTTCCTTATCAAATCTTGATTAGGTTCAAACAATGGTAGGATAAACTCATACTATTAAAGAACGATTCTTATAAACAACTTAGGTAATAAGCAAAATTTAAACTTCCGTAAAAATTTGAAAGCTTAGCTCAATTTACCATAAAAAAAGCCACCAGATTTCTCTGATGGCTCTTTTTTAAACACTAACTCAGTCAGGCTAATTACACCAAACTATTTACCGCTTCGACCACAGCGTCAATCGTGATACCGAACTCTTTATACAAGTCACTGGCAGGCGCAGATTCACCATAAGTCGTCATACCGATGACTTTGCCATCTAGACCAACGAACTTATACCAGTAATCTACATGCGCCGCTTCGACTGCGACGCGAGCACGGATGTTGGCAGGTAATACGGATTCGCGATAGCTAGCATCTTGCTCAACAAAAATCTCTGCGCATGGCATAGACACCACACGGACGCCAACACCATTTGCGCTCAATGTTTCATATGCTTCCATCGCTAGGCCAACTTCTGAACCAGTGGCGATGATGATGGCTTGTAGCTCGCCCTGCTCTTTTGCCAATACATAACCACCTTTGGTGATGTTCGCGACTTGCTCGCTATCACGTGCTTGATGTGGCAAGCTCTGACGGCTGAAGATTAGCGCTGAAGGATTGTTTTCAGACTTGATTGCTTCTACCCAAGCGCTAGCAGATTCAGTTGCATCACACGGACGCCAAGTGCGTAGATTTGGCGTCGTGCGTAGGCTAGTCAATTGCTCAACTGGCTGATGCGTTGGGCCATCTTCACCCAGACCGATAGAGTCATGGGTGTAAACATGAATGACGCGCTGCTTCATGAGTGCGCCCATACGTACCGCGTTACGTGCGTATTCCATAAACATTAGGAACGTGGCTACGTAAGGGATAAAACCACCATGTAATGCGATACCATTGGCAATCGCGGTCATACCGAACTCACGTACGCCGTAATAGATATAGTTACCGTCAGCGTCTTTCTCGATGCCTTTAGCGCCTTTAAATAGCGTAAGGTTTGAGCCTGCTAGATCCGCTGAGCCACCCATTAGTTCTGGTAATAATGGCTGCAAGCTGTTGATAGCGTTTTGGCTGGCTTTACGACTAGCAACATCGCCGCCCGCTTCTTGCGTTTGCTGAATATAGGCTTGTGCTTGGCTAGCAAAGTCAGCAGGCAACTCGCCATTTAAACGACGTAACAATTCTGCTGCAAGCTCTGGATAGGCTTTTGTGTACGCTTCAAAGTCTGCGTTCCAGTTCTTTTGCTGTACGTCGCCTTTGGCTTTGGCATCCCACGCTTCATAGATTTCATCATCTAATTCAAACGGAGCATGTTTCCAAGACAATGCATCACGAGTCAAGGCGATTTCGTCATCACCAAGTGGCGCACCATGACTGGCTGCGAGACCCTGCTTATTCGGGCTACCAGCACCGATAGTTGTTTTACAAATGATGAGACTTGGCTTAGCAGACTCTGCAAGCGCTTGTTCAGTGGCTTGCGTAATCGCATCAGCATCATGACCGTCGACCTTGATAACTTGCCAGCCGTACGACTCAAAACGCGCTTGCGTATCATCTGTGAACCAGCCTTCGACATTACCATCGATTGAGATACCATTGTCATCATAAAAGAAGACTAGCTTACCAAGCGCCAACGTGCCAGCCAGTGAGCACACTTCATGACTGATACCTTCCATCAAGCAACCATCGCCTAAGAATGCATAGGTGTTATGGTCAACGACGTTATGACCGTCACGATTGAACTGCGCGGCTAGGGTTTTTTCTGCAATCGCAAAACCAACGGCATTGGCAATACCTTGACCTAGTGGACCAGTCGTCGTTTCTACACCAGGCGTGTAGCCAAGCTCAGGGTGACCTGGAGTTTTTGAATGCAGCTGACGGAAACCTTTTAGGTCATCAGCGCTGACATCGTAACCTGATAAATGTAACAACGAATAAATAAGCATCGAGCCATGACCGTTTGACAGTACAAAGCGATCACGGTTGTGCCAATTAGGATCTGCTGGGTTGTGCTTCAAAAACTTGCGCCACAAAACTTCGGCAATATCAGCCATACCCATTGGCGCACCCGGATGTCCAGAGTTGGCTTTTTGAACCGCGTCAAACGACAGTACACGGATGGCATTGGCTAGTTTACGTTCGCTAATTGGAGCTGGCATAGAGTGTCCTAATATTCGAATGAGTCGTATAAAGATAAGAGGAGAGTTTACTCAGAGGATAATCCATCAAAAACGCGGCAGGCGCCTTTAATGAATAGGCTATAAAATAAAAATGCAATATTAACATATTTGCTATAAGCCTAGCCAAAAATGCGGTGACAGGACCGTTTATATTTAGCAATGACTCACATCGTTTTTGTTAAACGATAAGCAATGACGGACTTTTACTTAAATCATAAGTAACAAGCCGCGAGTGACTTAATGGACTTGCAGCTTGTTACTTATAGCCAATTTATTAAATTGAAATAGTCTCAGCACCGCCCATAAACGGACGTAATACTTCTGGAATCGTAATGCTGCCATCAGCGTTTTGATGGTTTTCCATCACTGCTAATAGCGTACGACCAACTGCTAGACCTGAACCGTTTAAGGTATGCGCTAAGCTAGTTTGCTTGCCGTTTTTGACACGCGTACCCATACGTCGCGATTGGAAATCACCACAGTTAGAGCAGCTAGAGATTTCACGATAGGTATCCTGGCTCGGTAACCATACTTCGATGTCATAGGTTTTTTGTGCGGCAAAACCCATATCGCCCGTACATAGCTGTACCGTGCGGTATGGTAGGTTCAATTGCTGCAAGATATATTCAGCCTGCCCTGTCATTGCCTCAAGCAAGTCATCGGACTGTTCGCTAGTGCCAACATTGACCATTTCAACTTTTTCAAACTGATGCTGACGAATCAGACCGCGCGTATCACGCCCGTGTGAGCCAGCTTCACTGCGGAAACATGGTGTATGTGCAGTGAATTTTAGCGGTAGCTCTTTGATATCCAAACGCTCGCCGCGTACCAAGTTAGTCATTGGCACTTCAGCCGTTGGAATAAGATAAAAATCCATCTCATCATTATTAGTATGGTTGCTCAGCTTAAATAAGTCATCTTCAAACTTTGGCAACTGACCCGTACCTTTTAAGCTATCGCTATTGACGATGTAAGGCACGTAGGTCTCAAGATAGCCGTACTTCATAGTATGCGTGTTCAACATGAATTGAATCAATGCGCGATGTAATTGTGCGAGCTTCCCTTTAAGCACGTTAAAACGGCTACCAGTCAATTTGGTTGCTGCTTCAAAGTCCAGCATACCAAGTGTCTCACCGATATGCGTATGATCTTGAATCTCAAAATCAAACGTACGCGGCGTGCCCCACTTACGCACTTCTACGTTATCGTCTTCTGATGTACCGACTGGCACACCTGCCGCAGGAATATTTGGAATTTGCAAGGCTGCTTGAGTGATACGCTCTTGTAGCGTACGTAGCTCGTCTTCCGCAGTCTTAATCTCACCGCTAACGCTTTGCATCTCAGCCAGTAGCTCACTGGCATCTTCGCCTGATTTCTTTAGGGCGCCTACTTGCTTAGCTCCAGCATTACGGCGCGATTGCAACTCTTCAGTTTTAACTTGTAGAGACTTACGTTCAGACTCAATTGCTTGCCAAAAGTCCATATCAAGCTCATAACCACGGGTGGCTAGCTGCTGTTGTAGGTCGCTTAAATCGCCGCGTAAGAGTTTCGGATCAATCATAGTAGTTGCCTGTAACACTAAAGGTGAGTAAAAGGTTTAAAAGTATTATTAATAAAGTAATCGTCTAGCGCGCATCGCTATCACAGTCTCTGTGGTAACTGGCTACGACATTATGTTTTACATCAACATATCTGGTAGACGCTATAATACCAAGACACGGCAGATTTGACCATGTTTTGGATATCTTTGGCTGCTTTTCACTGTTTTTAACTGACTTTCACTAGCTTTTATTCATTATGCTAATCGCTTATAGCAAGTTACTCTATTTTTAATTGCTCACTTTTGCTTTCGTCTCGTCTTAATAAGCTGAGTATATAGCTTGAACTATGGCATTAATATGACATCTATCCGTGAACAGTCTTGCTTATATGTTTCATTTAGGAGTACTTTTCGGTAAGATAAGCGCATACCTTTATTCACTTCTAGCCAAGTACAGCATCGCTGCTTCGCTTTGGCAGTTTTAATCCAACGCTTTTAATATAAGTATTTGAGAAACCTTTATGGCCCTGTACCCCTACACGCTCCAACCTGTCGCCTTAAACCTAACTGAGGCTGAATTTCACCAAGCACAGTATGAACTGTTTGCCAGTGCCAGCCCTTCTTTTGGTTTATCAAGCTTTAAGACCAAAGAGTGGATCATCATGGCAGTGGTTATGGTACTTGCTATTGCAGGACTTATCTTTGTAACAGGCTATTCAACCATCATATTTTGGTTAATGCTGGTTGGTGTGGTGATTTATCTATTGGCGCGTACCTTAGGTTTTAAATGGTATGTAAAAAGAGAATTTGACAAACAAGTGGCCGACCAAGAGATGCCAGATGAAATGCGTCAGATGAAGTTAGGCGTGCAGAAGCATGGTCTAGTCATGGCAATGCCAAGCAATCAGCCTGACATGATGAAAAACTCACAAATGCGCGGTATGCAGATGCGTGCAGGCGCGACCCAACAAGCGGTTATTCCTTGGACGTCTATCAAAAGCTGGGATGAGACTGACGACTATATCTTTATGATGTTTGAGATGAAAGGTCAGCAAGGCAGCCAAATCGTACCGAAACGTTTGCAAGCACAGAAGTTCCCTATCGATACAGTACGTCAGCATCTACAAGAAGTGGTTCCTATTAAAGGATTGAACCCTGAAAACTTGCAGCCACCAGCATAAGCGTAATTAAGCTTCTCTATCGTTTAGAAAAACAACCGAGAAACTTGTTTTAGTTTTATAAAACCAATCGTAAAATTGTATTTATTAAATTTAACTTATTAATAATAGTTTGCTATTATTATAAGCATCAAAGGAAGAGGTAGAGTTTATTTCAATAGATACAGATAAAAGTCAAAGCGTTCTTATCCGTACCTTAGCTCGTTAAAAGCTCTACTCTTCTTTATTCAGTACCGTACAACTACACTCACACTATAAGGACAATACTATGAGTAATTCTAACAATGCTACTAACCAGATCGGTCTAGAAAAAGCAGACATGAGCGAAGTTATTGCTCAACTAAACAATCTACTATCGACGTATCACGTGTTTTATTTAAACGTACGTGGTTATCACTGGAACGTAAAAGGTGAGCATTTCTTTACCTTGCATCCAAAATTTGAAGAATTGTATACGTCACTACAACTTCAAATTGATGAAATCGCTGAGCGTATCTTAACCTTGGGTGGCACACCACTCCATGCTTACAGCGATTTTACACAGCATACTAGCATCAGTGAAGATAAAAACGTTAAAGATGGCACGAGCTGTGTGAAAGGCGTCGTCACTGGCTTGCAAGCGTTGATTGCAGAGCAGCGTCAAGTATCAGCACTAGCAGAAGAGAGCGAAGACCAAGGCTCTGCTGACTTAGTTGATGCCTACGTACAAGAGCAGGAAAAACTCGTATGGATGTACAACGCGTTTTTAGGCTAGTGAAATACAATCTTTTATCTAAATACTCATGAAAATCCAAACAATAAAAAAGCACCCAACTGGGTGCTTTTTTATTGTTTGGATTTTCGAAAAATATCAGCCTACTGTTGAATCCATTGACGCATTTTTTCACGTTCAGCAGGCGTGGCTTGTAGCCAGACTTGCATAAATGTATCTAGCGTACTAGTAGAAGTATTCGCGTTAGTAGCTTGGTTAACAGTAGTCGTACCAGTATTGACGTTGCTAGTAGTATTTGCTACTGGTTGATCTAAAGAGGCAATAGCACGTTGGTTCTGTAGCTCTGCGTCACCTGCACCGCCAAACACGCCGCCTAGTGCCTTACCAAGGCCTGAGAATATGCCGCCTTGATTACCAGCCATACTTTGCTGACTAGCGATAACAGTATTGTTCTGCTGGACAGCAAGCGTTGGCTGTTTGGCATAGTCTTTAGCCGCTTCATAAGCTTCTGGTTGGTTAGGCATAGTCAAACGATACGTTTGGTTATCGGCCAATTGTGCTGTCACGCTGACATTACCTGAACGCAAATAGTCGTGCTGATCGCGAGGCAAGTTATACAGACGATCATATTTAGCGGTGATAGCATGTTGTCCAGGCTGTAACGTAAATGTTTTCTGCAAAGGCTGAAAAGCACTCTGCTGGACTTCCTGTCCATTAATAGCGGTTACTTTGATATGGTCATCAACCTGTAGAGTCACTGCTGCCTGTGACAACATAGGAACCGAGGCAACACCTACCAACAACGTGCCTATCGTTAATTTTTTTAGCAAAGAAGCATTCGATTTCATAAGTTATTCCATTAATAGTAAAAGCGAGTTGGACAAAAGATTCGTATTCTTACGGTTATTCGTTTTTCTTACTGCTAAAAATCTTGCTATTAAAAATCAAGTGGCATCGTGTGCTGGTCCTGATCGGAAGTATCATTATCTATATGTGTCTCTTGAGCAATATCTGCCAGCTCCGCTGCAAGCGTCTGCTCATCAATGGTACGCAAAGCATCACTTATTACTGCTTTTGAGATATTACTGCGGCCAAGGTTAGAAAACATTGGCTGAATATAATTAAGCACTTCCATCATCGCACCGATACGATGCGGCCCATCAGTCAATAAGTGATCAATAATTCGATCGTCAAACTGCCATCCGCGCCGACGTAAAATAGATTGTAATAATGCTTGTCTGTCTGCCAAATCATGGCCAGTAGGCACTTTGAAGGTAGGTGCTTGTGCCAAACGCGTCATCAAATCCCTTAGCTGAAATGGCAAGCCATCAGCTGGCTTATTGGCTGCAAACAATAGCTGGCGTTGCCCTTCTCGGCTACGATTAATCAAGTGAAACAAAGCTTCTTGCCACTGGCTGCTTTGCTCAAGCACTTCCAAGTCATCAATAGCGATAAGATCAAAGTTTTCTAACGATGATAGTACGTGAACATCTGTATGAATCAGCTCATTAAGAGACAAACAGATAGCAGATTTATCCATTTCGATAAATGACTCACAAATAGCAGATAGCAAATGAGACTTACCTGTGGCAGGGCTGCCAAACAGATATAATTGACCGATCAGGCCGACATGTAACTGCCGTACTGCATCGATAATCGACATCCAACCGGGACCGGCAAAGTCGCTGAGACTTGCATCATGCTTAATGTCCAGATTGAGGCTTAGCTGTGCTTCTGCCATGAATCATCAACTCGTATTGCGTAGTGCAATGAAAAATATAATAAAAAGGTGGGTTGCTTCAAGCTGTATTTATTACTATCAGTACTAGCCGATATAAATGCATTTAATGACCTTACAGCTTTTATAAAATCGGTTAATTACTTTGTAGAAAACAACGTTAGCAAAACTGCTACTAAAACGGTTGATACTATCAACACTGCGCCTATATATAACATATTTACAAAATGACTGACAAGTCTTTTGCCCATAAAGCCTTAGCAGCCATTGCGTTCCTATACTTATGTTGTATACCTATCTCTATCTAGTATATTCAATAATAAGGTAATTATCTTTTTTCAAACAATGCCAATTGTTTGCGACCTTTATAAAAGTCAGTGGTTCGATAATAATTATATAAATGGCGGAACAGAACATTTAAGACGGCAGATACTGGTAAAGCAATTAACATGCCGACAAAACCTAATAAGCTAGCACCAGCCAATACGGCGAATATGACCCATAGTGGCGATAGCCCAATCTTATCACCTAAGAGCAACGGTTGCAGGATATAACCTTCTGCAGCCTGACCAATCAAGAACGCACCTACAACTAATGACAAATATGTCCAGTCCAGTCCAAACTGAAATAAGCAGGCGATAATAGCTGCGATAAAACCAATGCCAAACCCTAAGTACGGCACAAAACTAGCAATGCCTGCTACCATACCAATAATAAGCCCAAGCTCCAGCCCAATAAGCTGTAACTGCACCGCATAAATAGCGCCTAGCAACACCATTACTAGTAATTGACCTTTGATAAATGCCATCAATGCAAGATCGCACTCTTTAGCTATTTCGGTCACTTTTTGGCAGTAAGCACTTGGTATCGCCATCTTCCAACTTTGCAAACGTTGATCCCAGTTAAATAGAAAGTAAAAAGTCAAAATTGGCACCAATACAATGAGACCTGCATTATTAATGAAATTCATACTTGAGGTCAGTATTTGGCTCATCATAGTACTGGCATCAGCGAACTTATAGTTCGTCTGCATATAATCGACGAGTGTATCAGAGAATTCCTTCGACTCTAGTTCAGGCAGTTTGATACGGGTATTACTGTTGAACCACTCTCGTACTACTTGGTTATACCAATTAAATATCTTCGGCAAATAATCCCAAGCCGCTTGCAGCTGATGCCACAATGTCGGTACCAACCACCAAAGTAGTAACGCCATCCCCAAAGTAATCGTCGAGTAAACAATAATGATTGCAACCCAGCGCTTGATGTATTTCGATAAGCGCTTGACTAGAGGGTTGAATAGGTAAGCCAGCATAAAGGCAAAAACGAAGGGTACGATGACGGGCATCATCAAATACAAAAGAAACACAGCCACAACTAACGCCACGACAATAAATAAGCGCCGGAAAAAAGGATCTATTGTTTGGTTTATCATGGCAAGTAATCCTATAGTTGGACGGGTTTAAAAAGTGATCAAAAGCAATACACTGTTAGTAATTTCTAAATGAAATGAATACAGCATTATACTATTTCACTAGGTGGGTTTCTTTTTCTTCTAGTTATTTTTAGCTAGCTAAGCTGAGATGTATCAAAGCCTTCAATTTTTGAAAATTTATGTTTATTATTCTCTATGCTGTCAATCACATATGAACTTGTATTAAAGCTATTATTAACAATAAATCTAGCGTTCTATTATCGCAGAACACAACAAAAAATCAGTCATTTTTTGTTTCTTAACTGCTAATTTGCCCCTTAACGCAAATCTTAGTCAAATATTGGCAAGTTGCTTTGCGAGTACGGTCTGTTTTTGGGTATAATGCGCGCACTGTCTTTAAACTTTGTCTTTAAACGTTATAACGCTGATTTTTGCGTGCTCAATTACTTTACCTTCTAATCCCAATTATCTATCCCCAACTGTGAGATGACTATGAGTGACAAGCCTTCTTTAAGCTACAAAGATGCCGGTGTTGATATCGATGCAGGCGATGCTTTGGTGCAGCGAATCAAGTCCGTTGCAAAAGCCACTACTCGTCCTGAAGTCGTGGGTGGACTTGGCGGTTTTGGCGCGTTATGCCGTATTCCAACAGGTTATACCTCGCCATTATTGGTTTCTGGCACTGATGGTGTCGGTACCAAACTAAAATTGGCCCTACAACTGAACCGTCACGAGACAATCGGTATCGATTTGGTTGCGATGTGTGTCAACGACCTATTGGTTTGCGGTGCGGAGCCACTATTCTTCTTAGACTATTATGCAACTGGTAAGCTGGATGTAGATGTAGCAGCGACTGTCGTGACTGGTATCGGTGATGGCTGTAAACTTGCTAACTGTGCACTTATTGGTGGTGAAACTGCTGAAATGCCAGGTATGTATCAAGATGACGATTACGACCTAGCTGGATTTTGTGTGGGCGTGGTTGAAGAGGCAGAAGTCGTCACTGGTGAAAATGTCGCAGAAGGCGATGTACTGATTGCGCTTGCCTCAAGTGGCGCGCATTCGAATGGCTACTCGTTAGTGCGTAAAGTTATCGAAGTCAGCGGTGTTGACGTGACCAATAGTGATGAGCAACTAGACGGACAGCCTATTCAAGACGCGCTAATGGCTCCTACTCGTATCTATGTAAAAGCCATTAAAGCATTACAAGACACACTTGGTAGCTCAGCCTTACATGCGATGTCACACATCACAGGTGGCGGCTTAACGGACAACTTACCACGTGTACTGCCTGATGACCTAGCCGCTAGTATCGACACCAATAGCTGGCAGTTCTCAGAGCTGTTTACTTGGCTACAGACCCAAGGTAACATCGCACAGAGTGAAATGTACCGCACCTTTAACTGTGGCGTTGGTTTTGTCATCGTTATGCCAAAAGACAAAGCTGAAGAGGCTATTCAGACATTAACTGATGCTGGCGAGACAGCTTGGCAAATAGGTGAGATGGTCAAGCGCAGTACTGATGGCCAAGCGGATGCAGTGGTGTACCGTTAATGTCAACTGATAATACAAGCCGGCCTATTAAGCCATTGCGTATTGCTGTACTAGTCTCAGGAAGCGGTAGCAATCTGCAAGTGTTAATCAATGCAATGCAGGCAGGCGCGCTACCGATAGAAATCGTTGGGGTCATTAGCAACCGTGAAGACGCTTATGCGTTGACACGTGCTAAAGAAGCCAATATTCCAGTAGCGGTATTGTCGCACGTTGCTAGTGGCAAACGTATGGGTATCAAAACATTTGAAACTCATGCCAATGAGCAACTAATAGCATGGCAACCTGACTTGATCGTCTTAGCTGGATTTATGCGCGTGTTAAGTAGTTCATTTATCGATAATGCACCAGCACCGATGATTAACCTTCACCCTTCTCTACTTCCGGTTTATAAGGGTTTAGATACTCATAAGCGAGTCATACAAGCAGGTGAACGTCGTCATGGATGTAGTATCCACAAAGTGACAGCAGAGCTTGATGCAGGTCAGGTATTGACTCAAGCCGTGTTGAATGTCGATATTAATGATACAACAGATAGCTTGCAGTCACGAGTACAGAAGCTTGAACATCAGCTACTACCTTGGACAATTTTATTGCTAGCAAAAAATGTATTATCACTTGAAACAGTTAATACGTCATCGAAAACTTACCTACCCACGTTACCTTTGCAGTTGCTTATTAATGGATAAAAATTGCAGTTTATTAAACTGCTTTTAATCCTATTCGGATAGCAAAATAAAAGCCCAGTTACTCGTAATGAGTAACTGGGCTTTTTTTATTCAACAACTATTTATTATTTAAAATCACCTAATATTTAAAGTCATAAATAGTTATCTATTAAGACTATTTATCTAAGTCGTTTAATTAAATCATTCTTAAAATACATGAACTGCTTTAATATTGACAAACTCTTTCACACCAAAGCCACCATGCTCACGGCCATAGCCTGAGTTTTTCACACCGCCAAACGGTAGTGCAGGATTAGCAAGACCGTAACCATTGATATAAACCATACCAGTGTCAAACTGCTCACGTGCTAGACGAACAGCTTTCTCTTCATCTTTTGAGAAAATCGCGCCACCTAGACCATAGCGACTGTCATTAGCAATGCGCATCGCATCGTCTTCGTCTTTAGCACGAATCAGTGATGCTACTGGACCAAATAACTCGTCATCATACGCAGGCTGGCCTTTTTCGACATTCTCTAGGATGGTTGCTGGGTAGAAGCTACCTTTACCTTTGGGTACCTTACCACCGACCGCAATTGTCGCACCTTTGGCCACACTTTGCTCTACCTGCTCGTGTAGTTGCTCTTGTAAATCCGCACGCGCTAATGGGCCGATATCTGAGCTATCATCCATTGGGTCACCAGCTTTGGTACCTTCAAATTTCTCGACGATACGTTTACGGAACTCGTCATATACACTATCGACCACAATAAAGCGTTTAGCTGCTACGCAAGTTTCACCATTGTTGATTAGACGGGCTTGAGTACAAGTCTCTACAGCGATATCAATATCAGCATCTTCTAATACGATAAATGCGTCATTTGAACCAAGTTCTAATACCGCTTTCTTAATTGCTTTAGCTGCCTGTTGTCCAACAAGGGCACCCGCACTGTCACTACCTGTTAGTGTGACGCCGCGTACTTTATCATTACTGATCAGTTCTTCTGATTGATCATGATCAATGATAATCGTACGGAACAAGTCGTTTGGCAGTTCTGACTCATGAAGAATTTTTTCAATTAATAAGCCAGAACCTGTCACATTAGATGCATGCTTTAGTAAAACACTATTACCAGCCATCAAGTTCGCAATCGTATAGCGGAACACTTGATACGCAGGGAAGTTCCATGGCTGCATACCGTAGATGATACCAATAGGTTGATACGTCACCAGACCTTTTTTCATGCTTTCAATATCACGTACATCATCAGCCAAAGAGGCGACACCGTTTTCAGCAGTGTAGTCACAGATGGCTTTACATAAATCAATCTCTTCCATGCTTTGACTGTACAATTTACCGCGCTCTTCTGTCATCAGTTTTGATAACTCTTCTTTATACTCCATCAGTTTATCGCCGATAGATTTAATAACACGGCCGCGCTCTTCGTGGCTGACAGTTCGCCATTCTAAAAACGCGTTGTGTGAAGCATCGACAATTTCATTAACTTCGTCGTTACTCATATAGCTATAATTACTGATTTCTTCGCCCGTGGTTGGGTTGATAGTAGTAATGTCTGACATAAGTACTGTCCTTATTATATTATTCGAATTTATATTTGGAATTATTGCCACTTGTAGTTATTTTGCTGTGACAGTTTTAATTATTAAATCTATATCGATAGCACAATCTATTGTTAGCTCGTCTTCTATCTGTAGTTATCTTAACAAGCTATTCGATGAACAGTTTTACAATATATTGTGAAGTGTTTTGAAGATGTTAATAGTGTGACTGACTTATTAAGGATGGCTAAATGACATATATGAACTATTAACTGCTAAAACAAAAAAACCAGCCTAGAGGCTGGTTTAGTAACGATACAGAGTAGGATACGAAGAAAAGTATTTTTATTAGCGTGTAAAGACTCAACAATATGCCGCTCTAATGTGACGTAATCTTAATTCACACAAACCAATTAAAATAAATGATTAATAACTGGTATTTCTTGTGGCGGATTTTCTTCTTCAGCAACGACCTGACGTGCTACATGCATAATTAGCTGACGTAACCAACGGTGAGCGGGATGATGTTGTAATAGAGGTGACCAAGCCATCGTGAGCTCAAACTCAGGAATAAAAAACGGTGGATCTTCCATCATGATGCTATCGTTATTTGCTTGCATTCTTGCCACACGCGTGGGCAACGTCGCTATCAAGTCTTTATTTGCTGCTAGCATGGCAGGCATTTGATAATGCCGAGTAAAAACACTAATTTGACGTTTTTGTCCAAGGCGCTGCAATGCCTGATCGATAGAGCCTAATCCGCCTGACTTCTCTGGGTTCACGCCGAACCCTACACCCATACCTGTTTTAGATACCCAGACATGCTGTGCTTTTAGATAGTTTTTCAAGTTAAAACGATTGGCATAAGGACTGTCTGATGACAAGAGACAGCTAAAAGTATCACGCCAGACTAGTACCTGATGAAAGCTTTGAGGTATCTCGTTAAAACGGTTAATCGCTAGATCTACTCGTCCTTGCTCCATATCTCGATAAGAGACATCTGATGGAGTCAAAAAATCTAAAATAACATTAGGTGCTTCAGAACGTAGTGCTTTTACTAGCTTAGGTACCAAGGTCGCTTCGGCATAATCCGATGTCATGATACGAAACACACGAGAGGTACTATAAGGACGGAATTCGGTACGTGGCTCCAATACTTGAGTCAAATCAGCGAGTATCTCACGGATACGTGGCTGTAATTCAAGGGCACGTTCAGTCGGCGTCATACCTTCTGACGAACGTACTAATAATGGATCATTAAACAGCTTACGTAGACGGCGCAAAATATTACTCATGGCAGGCTGGGTAATACCAAGCTGCTCAGCTGCGCGAGTAACGTTTTTTTCTCGTAGCAACACATCTAAATGGACTAATAAATTTAAATCGACCCGCTGCAAATTCATATTTAGTTCTCTTGGCTTTTGAATAAACACCACGTTAAGGCTGGCATTTGTAACATTGCTACGATGGTTTATACGCTACAACAGCGTAATTTCATTATTTTTTACTAATTTGGTTCGATATTGCTCTGATAGACTCACGTTATAACTTACTCAACCTGTCGTAAGAGCTTGTTATATAGACATTATATCATATAGAAATACCAAAGATAACTATCATAAATTAGATAAATCTTGGCAAGGTGGTTATAGTGAGTTCTATAGAGGTTTTGCAGCGTAGACGATGAATCTTTGATTTACCGTCCGTTCTCACCTGATTAAATATCGTAGCTCAGTAATATATTAACGGCTTTTGTCAGTCATTGAACATGGTTCATTTAACTTATTATTGTAACACTTCCAGCTACCAATTATGACATTACTGCCTATGAAGTATTTAAATACCTTATAGATATATAGTTGAAATCGATACACCTTTACAAGTTAGTAAGTATTTTTAACTGTTGAGTTCAGCAAATTTCTTGTAATAGCGTAGCGGTTTGTTTAGGGTAAATAGAGCTTCGATAAATAACAAACCAGATTCTGAATAGCACTTTTTAGTACAAAATTTTAGTAAAGCAACATACTCATTATTTTAGTATTTAACTTATTTGTTTTTTACACCCCACCAAGGAGACATAGATGTCAACTGCATATAAATCAGCGATCGATTTAGTACGTGAATTAAAGCAAAAGCACGGTAACTGGCAGAACATTAGCGAGACTGATGCCGCACGTATGATGTCACAAAACCGTTTCAAAACAGGTTTAGATATCGCAAAATATACTGCAAAAATCATGCGCCAAGACATGGCAGATTATGACAATGATACGTCTCAGTACACTCAGTCTTTAGGTGCATGGCATGGTTTTGTTGCACAGCAAACGATGTACGCTAAGAAAAAATATTTTGGTACTACAGCTAAAACTTACATCTACCTTTCAGGTTGGATGGTAGCTGCCCTACGCTCTGAGTTTGGTCCTCTACCTGACCAATCTATGCACGAAAAAACGTCTGTACCTAAGCTAATCGAAGAAATCTATACTTTCCTACGTCAAGCTGATGCAAAAGTATTGAATGATTATTTCCGTGAGCTAAACGCTGCTGAAGAAGCTGGTCAAGATACCTCAGCTATCCTAGAAAAAATCGAAAACTTTGATTCGCATGTTGTGCCAATCATTGCTGATATCGACGCAGGTTTTGGTAACGAAGAAGCGACTTACTTATTGACTAAGCAAATGATTGAAGCTGGTGCTTGTGCCATTCAGGTTGAGAACCAAGTATCTGATGCTAAGCAGTGTGGTCACCAAGCAGGTAAAGTTACTGTACCGCATGAAGACTACATTGCAAAAATCAACGCTATCCGTTATGCATTCCTAGAGCTAGGTGTTGAAGATGGCGTTATCGTTGCCCGTACTGACTCTGAAGGCGCATCACTAACACAAAAAATCCCAGTATCAAATGAGCCAGGCGATCTTGCTTCTAAATACATCGACTTCCTAGAAATGGAAGAAGTGAGCATTGAAGACGCTAACGAAAACGACAGCCTACTTAAGCATAATGGTAAGCTAGTACGTCCAGTTCGTATGCCGAACGGCTTGTACAGCTTCCGTGAAGATACTAACATCGACCGCGTTGTTCTTGACTGTGTCACTGCTTTAGAAAATGGCGCTGACCTACTTTGGATTGAAACACCAACACCAGATGTTGCCCACATCAAATCAATGGTAGATCGTATCAAAGAGCAACAGCCTAAAGCGAAGCTGGTATACAACAACAGCCCATCATTCAACTGGACGCTTAACTTCCGTAAGCAAATTATCGCTCAGTGGGAAACCGAGGGCAAAGACATCTCTGCATACAATAAAGATGACTTGATGAGTGCTGATTACGACGGTACTGAGCTTGATGCAGCAGCTGACGTAGCGGCTAAGAACTTCCAACGTGATGCGTCACGTGAAGCTGGTGTATTCCATCACTTAATCACGCTACCGACCTACCACACGACTGCTCTTAGCGTTCATGAACTTGCTAAAGGTTACTTCGGTGAAGAAGGCATGCTTGCTTATGCAGCTGGCGTACAACGTAAAGAAATCCGTGAAGGCATCTCTTGTGTTAAGCACCAAGCAATGGCTGGTTCTGACCTTGGCGATGACCACAAAGAAATCTTCTCAGGCGATAACGCTCTGAAAGCTGGCGGCGGCAAGAACACAATGAACCAGTTCTAATCACCAATACACTAGCAGTATTTATTAAAAAACCGCCCTACATCATGTAGGGCGGTTTTTTATTGCAGTTTAAATAATCAGAGAATGGTAGACTAATAATTGTTTATTACAACCATCGATCAGAGCCATCAGTCAGAATTATTAGGAGCTAATATGCAAGAGATAGAGCTGAAGTTTTTGGTACCAGAGTCGCGACTAAAGGGTTTAATGCGTCAAACGCACGTTAAATCTTCACAAACGACACAACTGGCTGCGCACTACTACGATACGACTGACCAGCAGCTTGCACAGGCAGGTATTGGTCTACGTATTCGCAAAGAAGGTGATACATGGGTCCAAACCATTAAGGCTGGTGGTGATGGTATTGCCGCACGCCTAGAGCACAATGCCGTGCTCAATAACGAGCAAGTGCAAGCGATGCTCAATAACAATGAGCTGATGCCTGACTTAACAATATATGAAGACACTCCTATCTCTGCTGCATTATCTGAATTCAAACTCAAAAAGCTAGCGAAGACACTAACACGGCTGTATGTCACTGATGTCGAGCGCACTACTCGGTTGCTAACAGAAAGCAATGAGGACGGAGCCGATAACTGTATCGAAATGGCTTACGATCAAGGGGAGATTATTCATGGTACTGATGACTCGCTGCGTAAAGCCATTCAAGAAATAGAGTTCGAGTTGGTATCAGGAGATTTAGACTTTCTGTTTACGACTGCAAAAATATGGTGTAAACGCTATAAATTGTGTCTATCTACCGTTACCAAAGCTGAGAACGGCAGCCTACTTATTAACGGACAAAACCACAGTCCTGCGGTCAATGCCAACCTAAACCAATTGCAAGTAGATAAAGATAGCAGCGCGCCCGCCTTTATACGTGCGGTCGTACATAACTGCTTATTGCAGATATTACCAAATAGCAGTGCTATCGTCGCTGGCAGCACAGATGACGATCATATTCTACAGTTACGAATAGGTATTGATCGCTTGCGTACTGCATTAAAAGCATTTGCTGAATTCTCTGATGAGACTAATCCTGAATGGCTGCAGATACTTAATCAAACCGCAACCTTGCTTAGCGATTATTATCAACTTGCTTATATCAATGCACAGATCGAACCTGAACTTCAATCACTTGGCGCGCCTGCTGTTGACTGGACGACAGATATCGAAGATATAAAAATCACACCTATCAATACGCTGCAAGCCAATGACTTTCAGATAACTTTGCTAGAGCTGATTGCTTTTACCATGAGCGACTCAAGCATTGAATCTCAAACTAATCAACTTGCCAAAGACAAGTTAGAAAAAATTCTAGCTAAGCAATATAAAAAATTCGTTAAAACCAATAAAAAAACTGACGAAGTAATTGATATCGAGCTTGTGAGTAGTGACACAAATGCAAGCACAGACACTGCTTATGATGACCAGTCTGAAAGTGAACTGCTTAACCAATTAAGAAATTTACGTTGTATCGGTGAATTCTCCGCACCTTTATTAAGTAAGAAAAAAGCTAAGAAGAAAACAAAACGTTGGCTAAAACGGTTGATAAAAGCGCAGAAAGCATTAGAGCAACTGAACGATGATAATCAATATCAGAAACTTTATGAGCTAAAATCAAAAACAGACGCTAGTGCTTTATATGGTGCAGGTTGGTTTGCCGCTATACTTACTGGTGACCAAAACCATATTGATGCACGTTTAGCAAAATTTGCAGACAGCTCAACGTTTTGGTAGTAGTAATATTGTTTTTCATACGGATAATGCTCTCATAAAGTAAAAACGTTCCATAGAAAGGCCAGCCTGTTATATAACAGGCTGGCTTTTTTTATTGTATTTAAATAGCCTCTATCAGCGCCATAGTTAAAGGTACAATATGACTTATTCAGCAACAATTGTAACGGGCATACCCTCTTCTACTTCTTCAAATAACGCTACAATATCTTTATTACGCATACGTATACAGCCATGAGATAGCGGGATGCTCATTGGTTCAGTATCGGGTGTGCCATGAATATAGATATAGCGCTCATAAGTATCGCAACCACCCTTACTATTACTACCTTTGTTTACCCCTTCGTCAAGACCGCTTAACCAAAGAATACGGCTCAATATCCAGTCACGCTTGGGATGTAACTCACCAAGGCTTACATCATATATCTCACCTGTCGGCACACGCCCGACAAATACCGCATTCATAGGCTCGCTACCGCCTATTTTCTGTTCAATGATGTGCCTACCAAGCGGCGTGCAGCCACTATCCTGCTGACTACCAATACCATTTTTCGCCGTAGAAACCACGTATTTAGTAACCTCAGTTTGCTGTTGGTACATCGTTAATGTTTGCTCAGCGATATTAATCACTAGTTGTTTATCAAGCGTTTCGTTATTTATCATAAATGCTTCCGACTATCAGTCATTCATCAGATTACTATCAAGGTTATTCGTAAAATGATTGAAAATTTCTATTATCAAGGGATTGTATCAAGACATTTGGCACCGTAATATAGGGACACACTTTTTGATGCTAGCAGATTATGACGACTATTTCACCGACACGTGTGTCGATGTATGATTTTTTATATCATGATACCCAGCCTATGCTGTCACTTTTGGCCGATGCGGCACAGCTTTCTCTACCGCAAGCGCGCTTAGGGACAGATGCCAGTCTACAAGCTATCGTAAGTGCGCTTCTGGCCTATCAGCAGCGGCATCAGGGACAAGCCATCAGCAAGAAACTATTTAGTCGTAGTGCTGTCAAAGAGTTACGACAGTATAACTCAATGAACTTTGCGACTATTAGCTCTACACTTTACCATCGTCACGATGCGGCAGATGCCGTATTTAGCGATAACAGCCGTGTCGTAAAGGCAAGCGAACATATCGCCGAGAAGATTGATGCAACGACGCAACAGACTCAAATTCTACTCACTTCTTTGTGCGTGATTGTACTGCGTGAATTGGCTATTCTGACAGAATACAGTCAACTAGACAGTGATGAAATCAACAAGTGGTTCGCGCTGCAACCACAGTTTTTGTCAGCGGCACGGTTTGATTCACAGCTTACGCATACCTCATCTGCTGAGACAGAAAGTAATAGTGACGCACCTAAATCAACTACTGAAGCGGTAGATAATATTGAAGCTATAGAGAACAACTCAGAGAGTAACGTGGAGCGTACGTTATTGAATACTGAGCAGTTATCAAGCACCCCACCCTCTTTTGATCCTTACTGGTATGAACTGACTGGTTTCAAACCAGAAAACTATGAACCTGTGCAAGACATGCAAATGGCAACAGGCAATTACCTAAAAGCCATTGGTCGTTCACCTGACAATCTACAGCAAGGTCGCCACAACGATATGCTGGTATTTACCGAGATGCATGCCGTTGTTTTGCCACACCAACGTTGGTTATTACAACTGGCCAAAATATCAGATATCTATCTCAGCCGAAATCGACTGCGTGTTAACTCTGAACCAGCCAATCCGCCCAAACCGCCTTTGGTAAGCTTAGGATTGATTGGCGGCAATAACGACAATACACCAACCACCACCAGTGAAAAGCCCATTGAGTATGAGGCCTCCACACCGCTATGGAAAAATCCTGTTATTCTCATCATCATACTTGTCGTTGGTATACTTGGTACACTCGCTACTTTAAAATATCAATCGCAAAAATCTGATGGTGTCACCCTTGCAACTGAAGAAGTATTAGAACAGGACGCTATTGATGAGCGTCAACAGCAAGATGTAGCCATTGTCATGGTAGACGAAGATGAACCTGACGTTGCAGAGACAGAAAAAGCTGAGTAAAGAATTTCGATTTTAGAATGATTATTCTCAGAGTAAATGTTTTGACAATAATTCATTAATTATAAAAAAAGAGGCCCTATCAATATAGAGCCTCTTTTTTGTTGTGCAATCTAAGTTTTCAATTGACTATAAGCAGCCAAAAACTTACTTAGATAAATCACGACCACGGCTAGCTTCGATAGCTAGACGTAGACCATTTAGACGGATAAAGCCTTCTGCGTCTTTTTGGTCATAAGCGCCCGCATCATCTTCGAAAGTAGCGATTTTTTCATCAAATAATGAATCATCAGATTTACGACCAACGACGCTCACGCTGCCTTTGTACAGTTTTACACGTACTGTACCGTTGACGTATTCTTGTGATTTGTCAATCAAGGCTTGTAGCATCATACGCTCAGGGCTAAACCAATAGCCATTGTAGATGATTTTTGCGTAGCGTGGCATTAACTCATCTTTTAAATGTGCAGCTTCACGATCGAGCGTTAGTGATTCAATACCACGATGCGCTTTTAGCATAATAGTACCCGCTGGCGTCTCGTAGCAACCGCGTGATTTCATACCAACGTAACGGTTTTCAACGATATCTAAACGACCGATACCATGTTTGCCGCCGAGCTCATTCAGCTTAATCATAACTTCATACGGCTTAAGCGCTTCGCCATCGATAGCAACGATATCACCTTTTTCGTATTCTAATTCTAAATACTGCGCTTCATTAGGTGCTTCTTCTGGACTGACAGACCAGCGCCACATATCATCTTCTGCTTCGGTATACGGTTCTTCTAGGACACCGCCTTCATAAGAGATATGTAGTAAGTTAGCATCCATTGAATAAGGAGATTTTTTCTTATTACCCGCATAATCGATTGCGATATCATGCTCTTCAGCATATTTCATTAGGCTTTCACGGCTTGACAGATCCCACTCACGCCAAGGAGCAATGGTCACTACGTCTGGTGACAAGGCAACAGCACCTAGCTCAAAACGCACTTGGTCATTTCCTTTACCAGTCGCACCATGGCTAATAGCATCGGCGTTATGCTCTTTAGCAATCTCAACCAAACGCTTGGCAATCAACGGACGAGCAATAGACGTACCTAGTAAGTACTCACCTTCGTAGATGGCATTAGCACGGAACATAGGGAATACATAATCACGAGCAAACTCTTCGCGCAAATCTTCGATATGAATATGCTCGATACCCATTGCCTGAGCTTTGGCTCGTGCTGGCTCAACTTCTTCGCCTTGACCGATATCAGCAGTGAAAGTGATTACCTCCGCATCATAAGTTTCTTGTAGCCATTTAGCGATGATTGAGGTATCAAGACCACCTGAATAAGCCAAGACGATTTTATTAATATTTTTTGGATCAAGTTGAGCCATGAATAACTCCCATTATGAAATATAGTTTTAAAAAAGGCGACGATCAAATCAAAAGCAAGTCGAACGATAATTACCTGCTCAGTGTACATCATATTTACTATGGGCAAAAGTCTAACTGCCATAAGGCGTGCGCTTTTGACTTAAATTCTAATCAACTTCATCTTTGCCACCAGAATTTAAACATTATTTAATGACAAGACATTAATCTCAGCTCGATGAATTATTTATAGATATATAGCCTTATATTTAGTCGAGTGGGCAAATCTGTTATGATAGACCCACAGTATCACTCCCTTTTGTTTCCTTTATTTGACAATATAGAGCGCTTTGACACTATGACTGATTCGATTAGAGAATTGACCATCCTTCAGCCAGATGACTGGCATATCCACTTGCGTGACGATCTCGCTTTGAGCACGACTGTACCTCATGCTGCAAGCAGCTTTAACCGTGTCATCTGTATGCCAAACCTTGTACCTCCAGTCAAAAATGTGCAGGATGCTATTGCCTACCGCACACGTATCATGGAGCAGTTAGCAGCAAGCGATTTGAGTCTTGAGCGCAAGTCAGCGTTTGATCCACGTATGACGCTATATTTAACAGATAATACCACTGCCAAAGATATCGAATTAGCAGCGCAATCAGGTATCGTACAGGCAGTTAAGCTCTATCCTGCTGGGGCAACTACCAACTCCGCAGACGGCGTTACTAACATCAATGCTTGTGTCGATGTATTCGAAGCACTAGAAAAATACAATTTGCCATTACTAATCCATGGTGAAGTGACCCAAGACCATATAGATATCTTTGATCGCGAAAAGCGTTTCTTGGACGAAGTATTAGCTCAAATTATCGTAAAATTCCCTACATTAAAAATAGTAGTAGAGCACATCACTACCAGCGATGCGGCAGATTTTGTATTGTCACAAGGCAACCATGTTGCTGCCACTATTACGCCGCAGCATCTAATGTTTAACCGTAATCATTTATTGGTTGGTGGTATCAAACCGCATTTTTATTGCTTACCTATTTTGAAACGTGAAAGCCATCAAAAAGTGCTGTTAGATGTGGCCACTAGTGGTAATCCAAAGTTCTTCTTAGGTACTGACTCTGCGCCACATGCGACAGACAAAAAAGAAGCCGCTTGTGGCTGTGCGGGTTGCTATAGTGCAGCGACGGCGCTGCCTTTGTACGCGACCGCCTTCGATAGTGTTGGAAAAATAGATAAGTTAGAGGGCTTTGCCAGTCGCTTTGGTGCCCAGTTCTATGGTCTACCTCTGAATGAAAGCACTATCACACTTGTCAATACGCCTATGCAAGTACCGACCGACTATCCTTACTTTGATGGCGCATCATTGACACCCTTGATGGCAGGTGAAACGCTACCTTGGTCAATTAAAGCCTAACGCCCGCAAAGAAAACTTAGCATTCAATACATGACCTATTATTTGATCCTATGATATTAATGACACCTTTGTACTAGCTTTCTTTGTACTAAAGGTTCAATTAATATCATAGGATGCTTATTTTTATTTAATATATTAGTACGACTGATAAAAGTGATTTAACTTTATATGACCAATCAAAACATAGCGGCCTTGCCTGACGAAGACCTATCAAACCCTAAATCTGCGAGCCTTGATACCACTCTAGATACTTCTCCTGAAGACGTAGCCTCAGCGGCAGAGGAGCAAGCGCCTATGGCATTAAAAGACCGTTTTCGTAAGTTCTTACCTGTCGTCGTCGACGTGGAAACAGCAGGCTTCAATGCACAGACTGACGCCCTATTAGAGATTGCCTGTATCCCTGTGCTACTTAATGAGCAAGGTGTGTTTTACCCAGGTGAAGCTCTTAACGCTCATATTGAGCCTTTCGAGGGCTCAAACTTAGAGCCAAGTGCTCTTGACTTTACCGGTATTGATCCTAAAAACCCAATGCGTAAAGCTATTGCGGAAGATGAGAAGACAGCGTTGCGCCGCATTTTTAAAGGGTTAAAAGACGTACGCCGTGATGAAGAGTGCCGCCAGTGTGTCTTGATTGGGCACAATGCCCATTTTGACTTGGCTTTTTTAAATGCAGCTGTGCTACGAACCAATAGCAAAAATCACAATCCATTTCATAATTTTTCAGTATTCGATACCGTCACTTTATCAGCCTTAGCCTTTGGTCAAACTGTTCTCGCACGCGCTTGTAAAGCAGCTGGATTGGAGTTTGATGGCAAAAATGCTCACTCAGCTCTATATGACACTCAAAAGACTGCTGAGCTATTTTGTCACATACTAAACAACTACTCGATGCTGGCCAATGCGCTGCATAACGAAGATGCGAAAGAAGAGTCAGCTGACAGCGATAGTAAATAAGTCACATATCCTATATTGCCAATCAGACATAATAGTGTTATTTGTAATACTTGATAACTTTAACATCTTGATTTGGCAATCAATAGGGATATGATTAATATTGTGATAAATAAACGGAACTATTTCAGCAATTACAGATGTGGTCATTTCGGCTGATACGAATGACGATCTGATTATAAAATGTCACTCTTAAATGATGTAGTTGTATCCTATAGATGGTTTAAGTTGCTCACACTGTCTTGATAGCAAGCCCTATCAAGGTTAATAGGAGGGACTTTATTATGGATCCACAGCTCAAGTTATGGGGTACCATACTCAGTTATATGCTGCTTGCATTGACGATTAGCGCCTGTACTTCTTTATGGATTCGCTATCATTTGAAGCGAAATGACCTACATCCTCGTCGCGCAATTAAAAAAAGATATTTAATTTTAAAAAGACGTAGAAAAAGGCTTGACAGAAGACGCCGACGCTATTAGAATACGCACCACTTCAGCATAAATGGTGAAAGCAGTTGAAGTGTTGTTACTAGTCCCCATCGTCTAGAGGCCTAGGACACCGCCCTTTCACGGCGGTAACGGGGGTTCGAATCCCCCTGGGGACGCCACTATTTGGCGTCACTTATTAGCACTTTTGCTTAGCATTAGATTAGACTGATAAGCGTACCACCAAAAACCCAGTTCATAATATATTATGAACTGGGTTTTTTTATGCCTACCACTAAAGGCTCAGTTATTTTTTTTCAATAAAAAGGCCAGCATCAATCGATGCTGGCCTTTTTGTCTGGCTATCTTATTAAGTAAGTATAAATATAACTTAGTTTGATGCGAAACGTTAATAATATTAATAGATTAAAGCAGTAACCACAATAACGTCGCAACTATCATCAACCCTAAGACCGTCTGGATTAAGAAGAACGCTTGATGCTGTCCTACAACCTTACTGAGAGTCACCCCTAGCGTACTATACTTGACAGGCGGTGTATCAATGTTACCTATCCTATTTTGCTCTTCATAGTAGCCTTGTAATACGTCTAGGAATTTCTGCCACTCATCAGAATCCCACTCATAAGGCTTAAATGGCATTAACTGCTTGAGTTCAGGCTCTTTAGTCATCCAGCGCTCAAGAGTAATCGAACGTAATGACCAACTGGCAAAGCGACGCTTAGTAATTGCAGAAAAATTCAGAACCTTTAACTCTTTGTGTCGATCATCTACTATTAAACGATTTTTTAGATTGGTTAACGCCTGCTCTGATCCTTCAACGCACTGTAAAAAGTAACCATTGCCGTAGCAAAGAATACCGGTAACATTATCTATTTGATTGCGTTCAACTGCGGTCTCTGAAATATCATTAAGTGTGCTAGGACTTAAAAGACCAGTAGAAGTAATCCGGCTTATATATACAAGCTGGCAGAGATCTGTCGTTACTGGATTTGTTGAACCGTTGATTGTTGACAATCAGCTTCTCCCTATTATTGGGTAAATGTCGCTAAAACAATCATACTAACTTCAGAAAAATATAGAGACAACATAACTGCGCGTCATGAATTAGTCTGATATATTATTGATTTTATAAGTTTTTATATTAATTGTATTAAGTTAGTTACATCATAGGTTAGTTTAGTCATCAAAGCAACCTATTATCGAATGTAAGCCTTTTCAGATACAAAAAACACTTATCATCACGATACTCAACCCACAGTAAATTATACGTTTTCTATCTTCCCGTGATAGAAAACATACAATATGTTCAAAATATTTTGGCAACTTCAAGAGGAGATACAATGATTGGTAATATTGTGAGCTTTGCCATGATCGCTACTGATTACAAATAGAGCAAAGCTGATACTTATTGACGGAGGCCGAAGTGAAGATAAATTAAGACTGGAGAGCCATAATGGCTGTTAGTAGTGCGGCATCGTCAGGATAAGTAAGCTTAATATTTTGGCGACTACCAGAGACTAGTCGTATTGGTAGTTCTAGTTGTTCAAAGGCACTGGCCTCATCTGTAATGCTTAGTTGGTGCTCAGATACATGATTGAGGACTTTCTCTAATTGACCTAAACGAAATACTTGCGGCGTTTGTGCTTGCCACATATTGCTACGATCGATAGTAGATTTGGTATAAGAATGCAGGCGACTCTCTTCTGTAGTGGTAGCTTTCTGATAAGAAGCTTTTAATGTATCGGCCACTGGTGTCGCTAGGATAGCACCATAATGCTCTACCATTGCCGCCTCTATCACTTTGTCGATATCTGAGCTTGGTACAGCAGGACGTGCCGCATCATGAATGAGTACCAAGTCTGAATCATCAGCGCCTGCCTGACTAATTGCCTCAACGCCTGCCTGTACTGATTGCCAACGCTCTGCTCCGCCGACTGCATAGCGTATAGGAAGTGCAAACTCTAACTGTTGAGCCGTGCTGTCATCTGCTGATATGACCAATAGACACTTATTAATATAATTACTACAAGCAAGTCGTGCCACGCTATGCTGCAATAATGTCTGACCTTCTAGCGTTGTATATTGCTTGGCGATAGATGCACCAAAACGGCTACCGCGACCAGCTGCAACGATCATGGCATGTATATTAGGGGTTGTATTCATAATAGTGTACTCATGGTTGAGCCCATGACAGTATATATAAAGAGAAATAAAGCAGGTGTTAAGTATGGTAAATGGTGTCAGATAATAACGGTATGATGCTATGTTATAAAATTAATGTATGTCGTAACCGCTAGTATATCTATAAAAGCCAGTATATTCGTAAAAACTAATAGTTGCTATGCGTGGTTGGTGCAGTAGATACTTGGACAAAAGTTTCATTTGGTTTGATTAAACCTAAATCTAAGCGAGCGTGCTCTTCTACGGCCTCAAGTCCCGTTTTTAAATCTTGAACATCGGTGCGTAACAAGTTATTTTCCGCAACTTGATTGTCATTCAAACGTTGTTGCTGTTCAATTTGAGCCGTCAACTTATTGTGTTCAAAGCGACCATTTTCACCTAGCCAATACTGATATTGCAATCCTAAAAGCACTGCAACGGCTAAAGCAAGTAGCATGAATTGGCTAAAGTATTTCATAAGATAGTAACGCCAAACGATATGAAAAAAAGGATAGTAAAGTTTAAGCTGATTAGGCGATATATAAATGTTATATATCGCCTAAATATTGAAGCCAGCTTATGAGTCTAGGATTTCTAACGTGTATTACACGTCAAAAAGCCAGTCAGAGTCTTAACCACGTAGACCGATGAACTCTTCACGGCCACGGTAGCTTGCGCGTACTTGCTGCTCAATACGTAGCAACTGGTTGTACTTCGCTACGCGGTCTGAACGGCATAGTGAGCCTGTTTTGATTTGACCAGCTGCTGTACCCACTGCCAAGTCTGCAATGGTGCTGTCTTCCGTTTCACCTGAACGATGTGAAATAATAGTTGCATAGCCATTTTTCTTAGCCATATAAATCGCATCTAGCGTTTCTGATAGAGTGCCGATTTGGTTGAATTTAATCAAAATTGCATTGGCAATATGCTTATCGATACCTTCTTGCAAGATTGAAGGATTGGTCACAAACAGATCATCACCAACCAATTGGACTTTACCACCAATTTGCTCGGTCAAATACTTCCAGCCATCCCAATCCGACTCATCCAGACCATCTTCGATAGAGATAATAGGATACTGACGTGCTAGCCCAACTAGATAGTCTGAGAAACCTTGGCTATCAAAGGCTTTATTACCTTCGCCTGCCAAGACATATTGACCGTTTTTGTAAAACTCACTGGCCGCACAATCTAGCGCAAGATGGATATCTTCGCCAGCTTTATAGCCGACTTGTTCAATCGCTTGCATGATAACCGTGATGGCTTCTTCATTGCTACGTAGGTTCGGTGCAAAACCACCTTCATCACCAACGGCAGTGTTTAAACCTTGTGATTTTAATACTGACTTCAAGCTATGGAAAATCTCTGTACCAGCACGCAACGCTTCTGAGAAGCTTGTGAAGCCTACAGGCTCAATCATAAACTCTTGGATATCAACGGTGTTGTCCGCGTGCTCGCCACCATTCAAGATGTTCATCATCGGCACAGGCATGGTCAACGACGTTTGATTACGTAGATTGGCGATGTATTGATGCAATGGCAGATTCTGTGACTTGGCCGCTGCTTTGGCTGTAGCAAGTGACACAGCTAACATGGCATTAGCACCCAAGCTTTCTTTGTTTTCTGTACCATCTAATGCAATCATAGCATCGTCAATGGCCTGTTGCTCAGTCACATCTTTGTCAATCAAGGCGCTGCGGATTTGACTGTTGACATTAGAAACGGCTTTTTTGACGCCTTTGCCCATAAAGCGGGTCTTGTCGCCATCACGTAGTTCAAGCGCCTCACGTGAACCTGTTGATGCGCCACTTGGAGCAGCAGCACGGCCGACAGTACCGTCAGCTAAGATAACATCAGCTTCGATAGTTGGGTTGCCGCGCGAGTCTAAAATTTCACGAGCGCGAATGTCTTTAATTGCGGTGACGTTGTTGGTTTCTTCAGCGTACATAATGTCTGTTAATTCCTTTGGTCATGCCAAGTTTGTGAGATAAATAACGGCAGCTAGCATACAAAAAAGATAAAGCAAAATATCATATAGCGCACAATCCTAAAAACCTTTTATACCCCTCTATCTTGTGGCTAGAGTTTCCTAACAATTAGAGGTATATGGAGCAAATTAATAGTCGGCTATAGTGCTTGGCATCATAGCATATATTTCACCAAACTTCCCTTATCTTACACTGACTTGCGGTCATAAAAACAATCTTAAAGATGCATATACGCGGTAGCTGCCGATTTTATATTTATAGAAAACCTAAGCAAATATAACAGCTACCCTTCCGCTAAACGTTCTTTATCTGTATGAGATGTGGTTACTGTATTGTCTAACTCAACCTTGGTCTCAAAACGTGTCAATCGTAGTGCATTCATGAGTACCGAGATGGAGCTGAGCGCCATAGCGGCAGCAGCAATCATCGGATTCAAAAACCCAAATGCAGCAAGCGGAATACCGAGACAGTTATAAATGAAGGCAAAAAACAGATTTTGTTTAATATTGCGTAGTGTCGCTTGAGCGATTTTTTGTGCCGCATCAATATGCATGAGAGACTCACCCATTAGACGTGCAGAGGCACTATGCTGAGCAACGTCAGTTCCTTCAAACATCGCAAAACTAGCATCGGCAGTGGCCATCGCTGGTGCATCGTTGACGCCGTCTCCTGCCATCGCTACCTTATGACCAGCAGTTTGCAATAATGCAATTTGACTGGCCTTGTCACGTGGACTCATCTTGCCATAAGCTTTATCAATACCCAACTGCCCTGCTACATGATCGACAACGGATTGCTTATCACCACTCATCAAAATCACATTGATACTCGCATCTTGTAATGCAGTGATTGCTTGCGGGGTATCCGCTTTTAAGTCATCAGCTAAGGCAAAAGCGCCTAATGGCTCATCATTAATACTAATTGCAACGGTACTAGCAATTTGCCATACTTTTGGCATAAATTTTGGTAGTGCTAAATTCGCAAACTCTGCTGTCCCAACTTTTATAAGCCCAAGCCCTTCGATATTGGCTTGTATACCAGCACCTTTTATTACACTGATGTCAGTCACATTAAACAGAGGTAGTTGGCGATCTTTGGCCGTATTGACGAGAGCAGTTGCTAGTGGATGGCTGGCATGCGCTTCGACACTGGCCGCAATCTGTAATACATCATCAACAGCAAGTGACTTATCCACCATAACATGGTCGACGATAGTCGGTCTTCCAATAGTTAATGTACCTGTTTTATCGAGTACTACCGTATCGATATTACCTGCCGCCTCAAGGCTTTGTGCATCTTTGAACCAGACACCATGACGCGCGGCAACGCCCATGCCAGCCATAATTGCCGCTGGCGTGGCCAAACCAAGCGCACAAGGACAAGCAATGACCAATACTGATACGGCATGCATTAAAGCCGTATCAACCATACCTGTTAGCCACCATGTGACCCCAAAGGTAACCAATGCAATCGTTACCACCACAGGGACAAAGACAGCCGTTACTCGATCAGCGAGACGAGCCAGGTTGGCTTTTGAGCCTTGTGCATCACTTAACGCTTGTACCATATCGCCAAGCTTAGTATCGCTACCCTTCGCATTAACACGATATAGCAGACTCCCGTTTTCTACCAAGGCACCTGCTAACAATCCATCACCTTGCTCTTTTTTGAGTGCGACTGATTCACCAGTCAAATGACTCTCTACGCACCATCCGCTACCTTCTATGACGCTACCATCTGTAGCGACGCGGCTACCTTGTTTTGCACGTAGGACATCACCTATTTGCACATCAGACAACGCAATATCATGAAAATCACCATTTGGCTGCTGCTGCTCTACTTTATCAGGCGTCAGTGATAATAATAAATCAATACTGTTTAGACTGTGCTTCTTAGTACGTTCCTCTAAGTATTTACCCGTACGCACAAAAGCAATGACCATTACCCCTGCTTCAAAATATACGGCTGGGCTATTACTAGTGCCATGTTCACTTTGCAACAGACTGTTTAGAGTACCATCGCCATGCATGAGCCACAGATAAGTCGAATACGCCCATATCGTCACTGTACCGATAACTACCAGCACATCCATATTGGCAAGGCCGCCTTTGATAGATGCCCATGCGCTTTTATAAAACGGTAATGCTAAGCCAAACTGTACCACGGTCGCTAAAATGAATTGAGCCCAGATCGGCGGCATCCAAGCCATACCAAAACCCGTTAACATACCTGCCATACCCACCAAAAATGGCACCAAACAAACCCACAATCCGATCAGACGCCATGGATATTGAGTGGCAGTATCTTCATCAGTCTGAGCAAATAAGCTATCACCTGCTTGCACATTGGCTACAAATCCTGTTTTGTTCACCCACTCTGTCAGCTGCTCGGGTGTCGTCTGGGTAGGATCATAGTCAATATTGGCAGTCTCGCCAGCAAAACTCACACTTACCTCGTACACCGACGGTTTTTTGTTAAGCACCTTCTCGATTCTTGAGGCGCAGGCTTGACAAGTCATGCCGTCAATCGCTAATTGCAGATGCACACGTTGCGGTGCAAGTGGCGTATTGGACTCAATGTCAGTTTCGACATCGTAAGACTTATCTTTGGTAGTACGGGCGGTATCGTTCATAAATAAAACTCGTCATGGTGCCTATAGATTTGTAGGGACCACGATCAAATATCAGTGGATGGGCAAAAAATTTAAATAAAGCAATTGGGTAATATCGTATTCAGCATTAATATTTTAGACAAAGTAGTAAAACATTAATGCCGAATACTCATAATCGTTAATCATTAAAAAACCAGCTATCATGCTCGTAATAACATGTTAGCTGGTTCTGTAAATATATGACGAAATTTATGAGTTAGCGACTGTCGCCTCAAACCCAGCATCGTTAATAGCCGAAGCAATAGCCTCTGCACTGGTTTTGCTATCATCAAAGGTTACCGTCGCTAAGTTATCAGCAAGGTCAACGGTAATAGTCTCTAATCCATCAATATCGGCTGTCGCCGTGTGTACGCTTGCTACGCATCCGCCACAAGTCATACCATCAATTTTAATAATACGTGTTTGGTCTGCCATATCGGGCTCCTTATTTTTATTGGTAACAGGCAGCTCTAATAGTGATTCTGTTAATGCTAACTTTGATATATCTTTTAATTTATTAAAGTAAAGCAAATCATCAGAGCTACAGTAAATAAGCATAAGCCCTATTACTTTCGACGACAAGACCATTTGGTTGTTACTTTATTAATGAGTCAGTAACTTATTAATAAAAACGTAAAAAAGCTCATCAACAAACTTGTAATAATACTGTTTGTAATTATAAATCGTGATGATGCGGATTCTGCGGTGAGTCAATCGGAAATGGCTGAGTCACATAATCCACCATACTAATCGCCGCTGTCAAAGCATGGATACTAGTATCTGTATCATCATAGCTCACCGTTGCAACATTATGTTTGGGATCCAAATTGATAGCAGTCACGCCTGAGATATTCTTAAGAGCGGTCATTATGCTATCTAAACCTTCTGCATCATCGATATTTTCGATGCTTACTTGTGCCATCTGAATTGCCATTGTATAGCCCTCTTATCACTTACCGTACTAATGAGTATCTAATACTTCAAAACCTTTGACTAAGTCATCAATTTGCTTGAGCTGACGCAAGAACGGCTCTAATTGGCTCATACGCAGCGCACATGGACCATCGCATTTTGCAGTTTCTGGATTTGGATGCGCTTCCAAAAACAACCCTGCTAACCCTGTAGCCATACCTGCACGAGCAAGCGTTGTAATCTGCTCACGACGTCCACCAGCGCTGTCACTACGTGCACCTGGCTGCTGTAGGCTATGGGTTACATCAAAAAATACCGGAATATCCATCTGCTTCATGGTATCAAAACCAAGCATATCAACGACCAGATTATTATATCCAAAGGCACTACCACGCTCACAAAGTATGAGCTTATCATTACCGCCCTCTAAGCACTTATTGACGATATGACGCATTTCATGGGGGGCCAAAAACTGCGCCTTTTTAATGTTAATAATGGCATCTGTTTTTGCCATCGCATGTACTAGGTCCGTCTGACGTGACAAAAACGCAGGTAGCTGAATAATATCAGCCACTTCAGCGACTGGTGCTGCTTGATGGGGTTCATGCACATCCGTGATAATTGGTACTTGGAATTTTTCTTTGATCTGACCTAGCCAATCGATCCCCTGCTCTAAACCAGGCCCACGGTACGAATGTAGACTTGAACGATTGGCTTTATCAAAGCTCGCTTTAAAAACATAGCTGATACCTAGGCGCTGGCAAATATCAACATACTGCTCAGCAATCTCAAACGCTAATTCTTTAGACTCTAAAACATTCATGCCACCGAACAATACGAAAGGCTGGTCGTTACCAATGTTAATCGTATCGTTGCTAGGAGTATTAAGCGTGATATGTGATTGCGCGGACAATAAATTTTCCATGAAGCCGTTACCTCTTATTTTGTTATTAATATGTCTGTCCCATATTGTAACCGATAGCCCAAGTAAAAAAAGTATGCAAGCGTAATTAGACATCATTAGTAAAGATGATTGTTGGCTAATAACAACAAACAGTTTAAATTGAGCAAAAAAAAGACCGATCCGAAGGTCAGTCTTTTTTATAGTAAATGCTTTTACTCTGCACTACTTTATAAGAGTTGCTTTGCTATAAGAACTACTTTATTTCGCTATGGTTCTTAGCAGCTTTTACAAAGCTATTAAACAGTGGATGACCACCACGTGGTGAGCTAGTAAACTCTGGATGGAACTGTACAGCAACAAACCATGGGTGTTCATTAATCTCAACCGACTCTACCAAATGCTGCTTTGCAGAATAACCAGAGATGGTCATACCTGCTTGCTCTAATGGTTCAATATAGCGGTTATTCATCTCGTAACGATGGCGATGACGCTCAGTAATATTGCTAGCGCCGTAAATTTGGCTCAGCTTACTACCAGAAACCAGCTCTGCTTGCTGTGCGCCTAGACGCATCGTACCGCCAAGGTCTGAATCATCGCTACGAATTTGTAGCTCGCCGCGCTCATCCAACCACTCAGTGATAAGACCAATGATAGGCTCAGCCGTCTTACGATCAAACTCAGAAGAGTTGGCATTAATATTAAGTACATTACGCGCATACTCAATGACAGCCAGTTGCATACCGAGACAAATACCTAGATACGGAATATTGTTTTCACGAGCATAAGTGATGGCTTTTATCTTACCCATCGTACCGCGCTCACCGAAGCCGCCTGGCACCAAGATGGCATTAGCATCATCTAAATGTGCAAATAGTTCGGCATCGCTCTCTAAACGCTCAGCATCGATATAGTCAATTTTTACATCTACTTTATGCATAATACCTGCATGTAGCAATGCCTCATTGATAGACTTATAAGCATCTGGAAGCTCGACGTATTTACCAACCATCGCAACAGTGACTGTGCCTTCTGGATTCAGCTGAGCTTCAACCACTTTGTCCCAATCGCTCAAATCAGCTTCAGGCACATCAAGACCGAAACGCTCACAGATCAGATCATCAAGATCTTGCTCGTGTAATGTGCGCGGTATCTGATAGATACTTTGCGCATCTTCACACATAATAACCGCACGCTCTTCAACGTTGGTAAATAGCGCAATTTTGCGACGATTGTCTTGTGAAATATGATGGTCAGAGCGGCAGATTAGGATATCAGGCTGTAGGCCAATAGATCGCAACTCTTTTACTGAGTGCTGCGTTGGCTTAGTTTTGGTTTCACCTGCACTAGCAATATATGGTACCAATGTTAGATGCATTAACATGGCTCTATTACGGCCAAGTTCTACTTGCATCTGACGCACGGCTTCCATAAAAGGAAGTGATTCGATATCACCAACCGTACCGCCAATTTCGATAATAGCGATATCATATCCTTCGCCACTGGCAAGGATTTTGTTTTTAATTTCATCAGTAATATGTGGAATAACCTGTACGGTACCGCCTAGATACTCACCACGGCGCTCTTTATTCAAAACGTTCTGATAAATACGGCCACTGGTAAAGTTATTACTTTTACTCATTTTTGAGTGACGTAAAAAACGCTCGTAATAACCTAAATCCAAATCGGTCTCGGCGCCATCTTCGGTGACGAATACTTCACCATGCTGAAACGGGCTCATTGTACCTGGATCGACGTTGATATACGGATCCATTTTGGTCATCGTGACGGTTACGCCACGTGCTTCTAAGACCGCTGCAAGAGAAGCTGCGGTGATACCTTTTCCTAGTGAGGACACTACCCCACCGGTCACGAATATAAACTTGGTCATAGTACTCTGTCGGTAATTGGTAAAGAAGGATTTTACTAAAAATACGCCATAAAATATAGGGCAAAAACGCAAACTGTCTGAAACTCTTGTGTTTTTACACTAGTAGCAAACATTTTTCTATTATTAAAACATTACACAATAAAAAACTCACCCTAAAGGATGAGTCTTGATAAATAACTTATAAAACAATCTGATTTAGAATTTGTATTCTAAACCGCCACCGATAGCGAACACATCAGCATCACCGCGAGCATCAACTTCAGATATAGTATTATCGTCATAGTTTCTAACCACTAGCAGACCATTCTCCAAATCTGCTGAGTTTTTACCGATGTAAGCATGTGCAATCATATTGTCTTTGAACTCATATTTACCGCCCAATACGATTTGGTCTGAATCATTGCCACCTAGGCCTGCTAAATTTTCAGTTTTATCATACTGTAGATAAACAGAAGCTGGACGTGCGAAATTGGTCAGACCCATTTCAGCGCTGACGACCAAACCTTTCTCTTCATCGTTTGAATCATCAAAATCTACTTGTTGGTATAACGCACCTAGCGTCACTGGATAAGCCATGTATTTACCTAAATCAACACTAGCACTACCGCGTAGAATTTCGCCACCATCTGAGATAGACATATCTTTGTCATACCCAATACCAGCGGTAAAACCTGTACCTGGATCGAACATTAACGAAGCGCCGAAGCCACTATCGCGATCATCGCTATCAGAGACAAACGATTCGTCAGCACCATACTGTAATGCAAGCTCTACTGGCAAGTCGTTGTATTTAGGCGCAATCCATACGATTGAGTTATTGATACGTTCGCCATCAGTCAAGGTAAGAGCTTCAGTTAGTGTATTGCTATCACCTAAAGAACTTGCGCCAATGTTATCCCAATAGCCTTCATTTACAGTCACGTTATTAATGTAATCAGAAACTGAGTAGTTACGACCGAATCGAAATTGACCAAATTTTTCGTTGTTTAAACCTAGATAAGTGTCACGACTTTTAAAACCAATATTGTCTGAACCACTGTCATCGATTTTGATACCGTACTCTAATTGATAGATGACTTCTGTATTAGCAGTTATTGCTTCAGATCCTTTGAACCCTAAACGTGAAGAGTGTGAGCTAACTTGTACAGAGTCGTTGTCTTCATTGACATAGATAGCATCATTTGGCAAATCCATCGACTGGCGATCAAGTTCAGCATTGACATAGTTAGCAGTCACAAATGCCTTACCGTAGACAGTTGGGGCTGCTTGAACAGTAGAAACTGATAGCGTTGCAATTGCTGAAGCTAAAAGTAATTTTTTCAAAGGATATCTCCACTTTACGATTTGAGTGATAAATGGTCTAAGATCGTTAGATATATAATAGTTTTAGGTTGTATACCTTTGAAACCATAATATATAGCGAGCCATAAGAACTGCTTAGACATAACTTTATCAAGCAAATATTACAGTAAGATGAAAAAACCAAAGTTTACATAGTGGTTATGATTTTTTATGACATAAAAAAACTCACCCCGAAGGATGAGTTTTTTATAATCTAATTAAGTGTGATATTAGAATAAGTATTCTAGACCGCCACCAACTGCGAAGATATCAAGATCAGTATTGCTAGCTCCGTCTTCGGCAGAGTTGTTACCGATATAAGCATGAGCAATCATGTTGTCTTTAAAGTTGTATTTACCACCTACAACTACTTGGTCTGACTCACGGTCGTCAACACCAGCTAGGTTTCTAGTACCGTTATACTGTACATATACAGACGCTGGACGAGCAAAGCTGTTTAGACCCATTTCAGCACTTACAATCAAACCTTTTTCTTTTTCAGAGCCAGCGAAATCGTAATCAGCTACTTGATACATAGCACCTAGCATAACTGGTGCAGCCATGTATTTACCTAAATCAACAGTTGCACTACCACGTAAGATATCACCGCCAGTAGTACGTTCACCAATTACAATAGTCTCTGTCGGATCTTCCGGATTTGCACCTAAAATATCTTGAGTAGTACTTAGACTCATATCTTTTTCATAAGCAATACCAGCAGTAATACCAGTACCTTGGTCAAACATCAATGAAGCGCCAAAACCATTGTCACGGTCATCGTTATCAGAAACAAATGACTCATCGGCACCATACTGTAGAGCAAGTTCTAGAGGCAAGTTGTTATATTTTGGCGCAATCCATACGATAGAGTTATTAACACGACCGCCATCAGCCATAGTTACAGCGTCAAGTGCGTCGCCGTCCATATCAAGGTTGCTAGCGCCTAGGTTATCCCAGTAACCTTCAGCCACAATCACATTGTTGATGTAGTCAGTTACTGAGTAGTTACGACCAAAACGGAACTGACCATAGTCTTTGTTGTCTAGACCAAGGTAAGTATCACGGCTTTTGAAACCAATATTGTCGTCAGTACCATCGATACCAATACCATACTCTAACTGATAGATGACATCAGTGTTAGCAGTCATTGCTTCAGAACCTTTGAAACCAAGGCGTGAAATGTTTGAGTTGATTTGTACTGAATCGCTATCTACGTCATACAAATCATCACTACCATCACGGTCAGCATTGATGTAGTCAGCAGTAACGAATGCTTTACCATATACAGTTGGGGCTGCATTGGCTGCAGATACAGATAGGGCTGCGATTGCTGTAGCTAAAAGTAGTTTTTTCATGGGGTATCTCCACTTTACAATTGTAGTAATGAGCAAGCTATTATTAGCTGGCGCCCATAATGGTATCGTCACAAATCCTCAAAGATATAATGTGTAACTGGCTACCGAGATTAGTCAGAAACAAGTGTGGCGAATTGCTATTACAGTAAGGTAAAAAACCATGACACACATGACTGGGATTAAACAACGCAACTGCCATGTAACGTTTGGTCTTTATTGCTCCGTGCGTAACATCCGTTACCAAACTCATACTTCGAGTACAAGCATATCAACTTTGACATAATTTGCAACATATTTTTTTGCTTTTTCGATACATCCATTATCGAATAACAAATAACGTCTTATATTTGAGCAATCGCTAAAAAACTTCTATTTACTCAATTAGATACGAATACCACTGGTTAATACCAATACTAATAGTCTTAAATTATTGTAATGGATATCAGTCAGTCGACCAAAATAAAGCGCTATTTATTGATCAATAAATAGCGCTTTCAACAGCCTCATGACTTATTTCTGACACATTTCACAGTTACAAACAAGCAAGAATAATTATTATACTTGCTCGTTTAGTATGCCCTAATACAGAACTTATTTACTCTATAAAACTAAGCGTTTGCTTTTAGATCCAAACGTGCTTGATGCAATAATGGTTCAGTATAACCACTAGGCTGCTCACGCCCTTTAAAGACTAAATCACAGGCGGCTTTGAATGCATAAGAGCCATCAAAATCATCTGCCATCGATTGATAGTCAGCATCGCTTGCATTTTGCTCATCGACGACCTTGGCCATACGTTTCATCGTATCCATCACTTGCTGTTCACTGACTACGCCATGATGCAACCAGTTGGCAATATGTTGGCTTGAGATACGCAAAGTAGCACGATCTTCCATGAGACCTACATCGTTGATATCTGGGACCTTGGAGCAACCTACGCCTTGATTTACCCAGCGCACAACATAACCCAAAATACCTTGAGCATTGTTCTCAAGCTCTTGTTGCTTCTCTTCGTCAGTCCAGTCGGTATTTTTTGCCAATGGAATGGTCAAGATGTCGTCTAAACTCGCACGCTCGCGTGATTTTAGCGTGTCCTGTACATCAGCCACGCTTACTTGATGATAATGTATGCTATGCAAGGTAGCGCCCGTTGGTGATGGTACCCATGCAGTGCTAGCACCAGACTTCGGATGAGCGGCTTTGGTATCCATCATCTCTTTCATTTCATCAGGCTTAGCCCACATGCCCTTACCAATCTGCGCGTGACCTTGTAGTCCTGTCTCTAGACCGATATCGACGTTCCATTGCTCATAAGCAGGTTGCCATGCTTGCGATTTCATCTCGCCTTTTGGTACAAACGGGCCTGCATTCATACTGGTATGCATCTCATCGCCAGTACGGTCTAAGAAACCTGTGTTAATGAAGATAACGCGCTCTTTAGCTTGGCGAATTGCTTCTTTTAAGTTGACCGTCATACGGCGCTCTTCATCCATAATGCCGATTTTAAGTGTATTGCGCTCTAGACCTAACAAATCTTCTGATGCATTGAATAAGTCATTGGCCATTTTGACTTCTTCAGGGCCATGCATTTTTGGCTTCACGATATACATGGAGCCTTGGCGTGAGTTTGATAGCTCGTTTTTACCTTTGATATCATTGAGCGATAATAGTGGCGTGATTAAACCATCCATTAGGCCTTCAAATATCTGCTCTTCACCCTCACCCAAATCTACTAAAATAGCAGGGTTTTGCATTAGATGACCAACGTTACGAATTAATAATAACGAACGACCTGGTAAGATCAGCTTGCCACCATCTGGCGTATTGTATTCACGATCTGGATTCTGCTTACGTGTACGCGTTTTGCCACCTTTTTCGAAGGTTTCTTGTAGGTCGCTATTCATCAAGCCAAGCCAGTTACGATAAACTTCGACTTTCTCTTCTGCATCTACAGCAGCGACTGAATCTTCACAATCTTGAATAGCTGTCATAGCCGACTCAAGCAGTATGTCTTTAATGTTTGCAGGATCATCTTTGCCGACTGGATGGCTGCTATCAATTTGAATCTCAGCATGCAAACCATTATTTTTTAACAGAACGCCTGTAGGAGCTTCAGCGTCACCGACAAAGCCAACAAACTTAGCAGTATCTTGTAGCTCAGTACTGCTATCACCTTGTACGACCTCTAGCTTGCCATCGACTACTTTAAAGCCAGTCACATCGTTGTATGAGCCTGATGCTAGTGCAAAGTGCTCATCTAAAAATGCTTTAGCATAAGCGACAACGGCAGCACCACGAGTAGGATTGTAGCTACCACCTGCTTCTTGACCATTGTCACTGCTGATAACATCAGTACCATATAAAGCATCGTATAAACTACCCCAACGTGCATTGGTCGCGTTAAGCGCATAGCGAGCATTACGAACTGGCACGACTAACTGCGGCCCTGCGATGTGCGCGATTTCATCGTCGACATTTTTGGTATCAACCGTAAATGCTTCGCCTTCAGGTAACAGGTAACCAATCTCTTGTAGGAAGGTCTTGTAAGCTGGATAATCGATTTCACCATCTTTTGCTGGGTTATCTAGGTGCCACTGATCAATCTGTGCTTGAATCTTGTCACGAGTTTCTAATAGCGCCTTATTGCGCGGGGTAAACTCTTTGATAACCTTTTCAAAACCTGACCAATAATCGTCTGAATCCACACCGACTTTCGGTAGTACTTCGTTTTCAATAAAGTCATATAACTGCTGATCGATGGCTAAACTGCCTTTTTGAATACGATTAGTGTTAGAAGGCTGGCTCATATTGTTATCCTTGTCTGTTCGTGAGAGGTACTAATACTGGACTGTGCCAGTAATTGTTTAGAAGTTTGAAAGATGTTAAACGTCCATATTTGTTCATTGTAGAAATTTGCACGTTCTATTTTTCTAAGAAGATATCTCTACAAATTTTATGTTCTAATAAAAGGAGACTTATCAATAGCTCATCATAAAAATAAGATGAAATACTTAAAAAGTAAAATCTCATCCTACTATCAAATAATAAAATTAACAAGAAAACATCATTTACTAAGTAAATACTTGGGTTGTCTAATAATGATAGTCTAAACACTGTCTACATTAGAGGCCGTAATCATCATTTAGAAATTAGATATGGCCGAAGAAATATAAACGGTAAGTAATCATTAATGCTATTAATTATGCTTAATCGTTATCTGTTAATAAACACATATTGATGACTATCCGTTATTTAGCATCGTATCTATGTCGGACTAACGATATAATTACTTATATTATCATTCACAAACAAAGCTTCCTTAGACTATGACCATCAATCAACAAGACCTCGAAACATTACAATCGTCAGAAAGTGCTATAAATAGCGATAATATTGAAGAAAAACTGATCGAAGAAGACAGTGTGGATATCACACGTCTGCGTACTCCTATAAAGATAGATCTATCTCCTGTCTATAACTTCTTGGGCGCACACACCACGAAAGCTTGGGTAGATGCTGCTATTGAGAATCTGCCCATGATTATTCAAGATCATGCCAACTGCGAAAAAAAGGCCGCTGGCACGGCAATGAACTTAATATTCCGTTATGAGTTCTCGTATGACTTGCAACGTAAACTTGCACAGCTGATACGTGAAGAGATGCTGCACTATGAACAAGTACTGGGCATCATGAATGAGCGTGGACAAGAATGGAAATATCTGAGTGCTGGTCGCTATGCTAAAGGTATGCTAAAACATAAGCGCACTTACGAGCCAGCAGCGATGGTCGATGTGTTGATAATAGGGGCTTTTATTGAAGCACGCTCTTGTGAGCGTTTTGCAGCGTTAGCCGAAGTCATCGATGATGAGCGCTTAGCAAAATATTATCGTTATCTGCTCAAATCAGAGAGTCGTCATTTCGAAGATTATCTTGCACTTGCCCAATCATTATCAGACGAAAATATAGACGAGCGAGTTGCGTTCTTTAAAGAAGTAGAGGCTGAATTGATAAGTAGTCCAGATGCTGAGCTGCGTTTTCATAGTGGTACACCCGCATAAAAAGGCCTCTCCCTGTACCTACTTCCATAAGCATCTACCTATATAGTATAGAAAACGAAAAAAGGCACTATATTTGATACGAGAGGTTCACTCCTATCAAATACAGTGCCTTTTTGTAAATGTGTAAAATAGTTATTGGTACACCGACATATTACTTATTGTCTTCCATTAAAGGGCTGTCATACTGTTTATTGCTCTTAGCGATATCATGCGGATCATGGTCTTCCGTAGCCCTCTCTGCTGCAGTTGGATTTGCTTTTTGTAATGCATCATCAGGGACGATACCATTATTGTCATCTGCATCTTTCAAATTAGGATCACTTTTGACGCTTTCATTATGTGAGTTATTCATTGATACTCCCTACTGTGTTAACTGCTTGTCTAATCTAAGAAATACTATTTGTTAGTAAGCACTCATTGATCACTGTGCAAATGAATTTAGGTTACACTTTATATTCAATGCTTAACTTCTCTCTATTCGTTCCTTATCACCGATCATTTCTATACTTGCCTAGTCCTTTTCATCAGGATTTAAGATACGGGTCTGCGCATTATCAATATTGGCATAACGATTCAAGTCGTTAATAGCCTCACTCTTAGGTGCTGCACTACCGACAGTTTCTTCATTTATATTGTCGTCGAATGCGGTACTACCTTCTTGATCACGGCGGTCTGGCTGACGTGCTGGATTATCGTTATCATTCACATGCTCTGAGTCGACTACAGACTCATCAAAAGTATCCGTTCCTTTGTTCTCAGTAGTATTTTTCTCAATTGCACTGTGATCATCAGGTCCTAGTGCTTTCGTGTTGTCTATCGCTGAGTCTTTAGCTTTCATTACTATATCCTCGTTTTGTATTTATAATTTTATCTATTTGGCTAGCCTGCTCTTATATACAGACCTTTACTCATTGCCTTTTTGGCTCAAGTCGTAGGCACTCAGTTCTGCTGCGTTTTTGCCGCCAGCGGCAAGGTCTTCTTCTTTGCGCGGATCCGCATACACCTCATCGGTCTCTTGCGAATCTTGCTCAGGTCCATCGATTTCAGGTTTGTGCTTGCGCCCTACATAGCTGTCTTTTGGATTTTCCGATTCATTAGCAGCAGGATCATCCACGATTACCTTTTCTTCTGTTTCTGTTTCTGTTGCTACTGGTTTTTGTATAGTCATGGCGCGTCCCTCGCTTTATCATTTATTTTTATTATCTGTTAGGTTCTCTACTGGGTCAGTATTTTGATCGTTGTAAATTACTTATCAGTACGTAGATCGTCATCAATAAAAGGCGTTTGCTCTTCTTCGTTTAATGACTCTGGGGCGTTGGGTTTTTTGTTTTCTGCTAAGTTGTTTTCAACTTCCTGCCCATTTACCTGTTCTGCAGCTTGCTTAATATCCGAGTTATCATCGTTAGTAGTACTCATAATTATTTCCTATTCTTATAATTTAATTAAATGGTTTTGAAACACTATATATATATACATCTTAAATTTGTACCGACGCATAAAGAAGTAACCAATACTTAGCAAGTAGCGTCATAGTTGACATTAATTATAGGTATGACCTTGGGTAATGCACCAGTGTACTGCCGTATCAATATGTGAATAATTGTGAGGTTGCAAGACAGTTTGTAACTTTTGCAGTGAGTAAGCGCAAAAAAACCAAGCACCAGTATTTACCAGTGCTTGGTTAGAGAGATAACCGAATTACTAAAAATTAGCTAAAGGCAATCCTAGGAATTAGCTAGACTCTCCCACACGATTGATCGTCTTTAATAAATGATCTTGTGCGACATGTGGTTCCTCTCCTGCTACTGGCTTTAGCTGCTGCCAAACACCATTGCCATCAAGTGTCCATGCTTGCGTATTGTCTTGTAAATAGTTAATCAAGCCATCTTGATAGATCTGCTTAAACAGTTTTTTATTCTCAATCGGGAACGCCACTTCCACACGATGGAATAAATTACGATCCATCCAGTCTGCACTACCACAGTATAGACGCTCATCGCCGTTATTATAAAAATAATAAACGCGCGTGTGCTCCAAAAACCGTCCGATAACAGAGCGTACCGTAATATTTTCAGAGAGTCCTTTCACTTGCGGACGTAGACAACACATAGACCGCAAAATCAGCTCAATTTTTACACCTGCTTGCGAGGCATCATACAACTTATCAATGAGTCGACGCTCAGTTAGCGCGTTGGTTTTGATAATAATATGAGCCTGTTTACCTGCTTTGGCATGAGCAATTTCATCATCGATAAAGTTCATCAACTTCTCGTGCAAAGTAAACGGTGCATGTAGCAGCTTTTTAAGGTTGGCAGGTTTGCCCATACCGGTCAGTTCTTGGAAAATTTTGTGAACATCTTCTGAGATATCAGGATCGGCACTGAATAGACCATAATCTGTGTAAACCTTGGCGTTAGCCGCATGATAGTTACCCGTACCTAAATGTACATAACGGCGAATCCTATCACCCTCGCGGCGTACGATTAGCATGAGCTTGGCATGGGTCTTATAACCGACGATACCGTAGACCACGACCGCGCCAGCTTCTTGTAAATAGTTGGCAACCGCAATGTTAGACGCCTCATCGAAACGCGCACGCAGCTCAATGACAGCCGTGACTTCTTTACCATTGCGAGCAGCAGCGGCAAGCGCTTTGACGATTTCTGAATTGGTTCCTGAACGATATAGCGTTTGTTTAATCGCCAATACTTTGGGATCGCTGGCAGCCTGCCAAAGCAAATTGATAATCGGAGAAAAGGCGTGGAAAGGATGATGAACCAATACATCGCTTTTACGCATAGCAGCAAACATACTGGTCGATTTGTCTGACTTATCCATTTCTCGGCGAAATGCTTTTGGCACGACATGAGTAAATGGCTGATAGCGCAGTGCAGGGATGTTAAAGTCAAACAGCAGACGCGTTAAGTTGACAGGGCCATTGACACGGTACAGCTGATTGTCGTGTAGCTCAAACTCATTGAGCAGGTATTCACTGATATGCGTTGGACATTCAGTTGTCACCTCAAGACGAACTTTATCACCAAAACGGCGGTTTTCAAGCTCACCCTCTAACGCCTTGGCAATATCCTCGACATCATCAGCCAAATCTAAATCGGCATTACGTGTCAGCCTAAATTGGTGACAGCCTGTCACACTCATTCCAGGGAATAGCTCACCGATATGCTCATGAATGATAGCAGATAGCATGACATGATGTTCTTTACCACCAGTCAACTCATCTGGCAGACGAATCACGCGCGGTAGACTACGCGGCGCGGGTACAATCGCTAAGTTAATATCGCGACCAAAGGCGTCTTTGCCTTCCAATGTAGCAATAAAGTTTAAGCTTTTATTCACAAGACGCGGGAACGGATGCGCCGGATCAATGCTAATTGGCGTCAGTACGGGTACGACTTGCTCGGTAAAATAGCGCTTCATCCATGCAGACTGCTCAGCGTTTAGCTCATCACGTTTGAGATAGCGAATATCTTCTAATGCAAGCGCTGGCAAGATATCTTCATTGAGAATCCGATACTGCTCATTAATTGCAGCATGCGTAATAATAGATATCTCGTTTAGCACTTCGCTGGGGCGCATGCCATGGGCGCTGGTCGATACATCACCAATGTTAAGCTTTTGCATGATACCAGCGACACGAATCTCAAAAAACTCATCGAGATTGGATGAAAAAATAATTAGGAAAAATAAGCGCTCAAGCAATGGATGGCGAGAACTAGATGCCTGCGCTAAGACGCGAAGGTGAAACTGTAATAAAGATAAATCACGATTGATATAACTACTGGGTGAATAGCTACCGTCTTCTGAGCGTTGCCATTCGACGTCGGCTAACTCATTTAGGCTATTATCTATACTCATATCTTTATTAATACTTTTATTAGCGCCCTCGTTCATACTATTAACGTCAATCATATCGTTAACATCATCGCTCTGATTACCAGTCATCTCTACCACGTCACTACTCCTTTTGCGTTATCGATACGCCATCATCTTATATAGTTCTGTCTTTATTAGAGCGTGTTCTTCTTTTTATACTATTTTTAAAATGAGGACACGCCCTAGTGTTATTTGAAATATCTAGCCTACAACATCCTAGCCTAAAATATAGCCTAACCCTAAAGGTTTATATTTACGAAGAGGCTTGCGGTAATACGGCATTTTTCATGCGTTTCTTAATAATGGCTTGCTTATTGCGTAAACGTCTGTCGCCTTGATTGTCTTCGTAGTACTTTGGATTGGTGAGCATCGCAATAAGGAGTGCTGACTCATCTCGGTTTAGATTGGCCGCAGACTTATCAAAATAATGATGCGCTGCTGCATCAATACCATAGATACCATTGCCAAACTCTGCCACATTGAGGTAAGCGGTCATGATGCGCTGCTTATCCCACAGGGTCTCAATTATCACAGTAATGACAGCTTCTTCAGCTTTTCGGACATAAGAACGGTGCGAGGTTAAGAACAAATTTTTTGCCAATTGCTGAGTAATCGTTGAACCACCCGCAGAGGTTTTACCTGTCTCCTCGTTTTTCTTCATTGCCGCTTCAATACCTTTCATATCGAAACCGCTATGCTGACTAAACGTCGAGTCTTCGCTCACAATCGCCGCTTGCTTGGCAGACTTAGCAATCGCATCGTACTCAGCCCATGTCTGAGTGACCGTGCCGCCTGTCAGGCGATGCGTCAACATAAACATACTGTTGTTAATTGGCTGCGTTTTCCAAACTAATAGTAGGCCAACGACCAAAATATGGAATGCGACAACCAGTAGCATAATTGCCAATAACAGTCGTTTAATAAATGTGCCAAAACTTGCCATGCGCGATATCCGAGTGGTTAAAAAAGTAATAAGATAAGATAAATACTCTATTGATAACTATAAAACATCAACTAAAAATCAATGATTTTAAACGGGCTGTTTATAGCTATTTATCAACTGCTGACCATCAGTCATTAATAACAATCAACAGCAGCTCATCTTACCTAATCTCACAATCGCTGTCATTATTTACCCCATTTCTTTATGATGTAATGACCGTCAAAATATTTTGCGTTTTAGACAAGCGCGTGATGATAGTCAGCGCGTTGTAATCAGTATGAAGATAAGAGACTACCTATGCATGATGATAATATAGAAGTATTACGAGCGCGTGTTATTTTAGAAAATCCAAACCTCGACACCGCTGATAACGACAATCAATGGTGGCTACTGGGCACAGCGGGCTGTCATTTATGTGATGTCGCTGAACAAATAATCACACAGTTTCAGGCAGTACAACCAATTAGCTATCAATATGTCGATATTGCAGACTTTGATGAAGCGCTCATGATGGAATTTGCTACGACTATTCCTGTGATTTTGACGCCATCCAAACGATTAAACTATCCGTTTTCGGTGATGGATTTGCAGCAACTGCTCGCTTAATAATATTAGATTTATAATAAAGACGTTCTATTACGATGATAAAGTGGTGAGAAATCATGAAAGAATTAAAACCTGTCTTAAAAAAAATAACAGAAATCGAAGACCTGCGCCGTGTCGCTGAACGCAAAGTACCGCGTATGTTTTACGATTACGTCGACTCAGGCTCATGGACTGAGACCACATATCGTAATAACGAAACCGACTTTGACCGTATTAAACTGCGCCAGCGAGTATTGGTCGATATGGACAACCGTAGTCTGGCAACAAATATGATTGGCGAGTCCGTCAATATGCCAGTCGCCATCGCCCCAACTGGGTTTACGGGTATGATGTGGGCGGATGGTGAGATTCATGCCGCGCGTGCCGCCGAAAAGTTTGGTGTGCCCTTCTCGCTCTCGACTATGAGCATCTGTTCTATCGAAGATATCGCGACTCATACCAGCAAGCCGTTTTGGTTTCAATTATATGTCATGCGTGACCAAGACTATGTGGCCAGATTGATTCAACGGGCAAAAGATGCCAACTGCTCGGCGCTGATCCTCACAGCCGACTTACAAGTACTCGGTCAACGCCATAAAGATATCAAAAATGGCTTGTCTGCACCGCCTAGACCGACCCTTATCAATATCATGAACCTAATGACCAAACCACAGTGGTGTATGAACATGCTAGGCACCAAACGCCATACCTTTGGCAATATCGTAGGTCATGCCAAAGGTGTTGATGACTTGTCCTCTCTAACTGCTTGGACAGAAGAGCAGTTTGATCCGCGTTTGAGCTGGGATGACGTAGCCCGTATCAAAGACATGTGGGGCGGCAAGCTCATCATCAAAGGTATCATGGAACCTGAAGATGCCATTATGGCTGCTCGTAGCGGTGCCGATGCACTGGTCGTTTCAAACCATGGTGGTCGTCAATTGGATGGCGCATTGTCTTCTATTGCTGTGCTGTCCGATATTGTACAAGCTGTCCATGCTGAAGATAGCGATATCGAGGTGTGGCTAGACAGTGGCATTCGCTCTGGTCAAGATGTGCTAAAAGCTATTTCATTGGGCGCGAAAGGTACGATGATTGGGCGCGCTTTCCTCTATGGATTGGGCGCTTATGGTGAAGATGGTGTACGTCGCGCGCTTGAAATTATCTATAAAGAGTGTGATCTATCAATGGCGTTTTGCGGTCATACCGACATCAATAAAGTCACGGATGATATCTTGGTCAAAGGTACTTATGAGAACCTTAAAATTGGTAGGTTTTAGAACTAGCCGTTTTTAAGAACTTTCTATTTCTAAGAACTAGCTAGCTTTAAAAGCTATCAGTCATCAAGGCTATCAAAACTTGTATCATGATGACCTGCGGATACATAACATTATCTGACCATACCCTTTATACTATATATACAACATTTTGATGATATCTCGCTTTTATGACCATTCAACAACTATTAAAAACAGCGCCCGTCACTACCCTGCTACTAGCCAGCTTTATCGGGCTATTTATTATGCAGATATTGACAGGTGTCGATGCCAATAACCCCTCTACAGAGGCACTGCTCAAATGGGGTGCCAATGCTTTACCTTTTACCATGAATGATGATCCATGGCGATTGGTCAGCAGTGCGTTTTTGCACATTGGTCTGATGCATTTATTGTTTAATGGGTTTGCCATGTATTTCTTTGGGCAGATTGCCGAGCCGATGTTTGGCTCAGCCAAGTTTTTGACTTTATTTTTACTGGCGGCAGTCGGTGGTAATTTACTCAACAGCTATGTCACATGGCAAAGTATTTTGGATGGTACGGGACAGCCTGGACTATCAGCTGGCGCCTCTGGCGGTATAATGGGTATTGGCGCGGCATTGTTGATCGCGGCATTATTTAAAATATCGATCAATGGCATGGTGCTCAACCTAAAAAGTCTAATATTTATTATGGGCATCAACCTCGTCTATGGGTTTGCCGTACCAGGTATTGATAATGCAGGACATATCGGTGGCGCCGTTACAGGACTGGTAATCGCGTTAGCTTTTGCCATTGGCTATCGTCAGCGCTTGGCTATCGATATACAAAATGCATCTACTCAGCAAGCTCAGCGTGTCCACGCTTATCAAACTACCTATCACTACGGTAACCAAGACGGCAATTCATATAATAGTCAGTATAATGACCAACTCAATCACTCAGACCGTTATGGCAGCAGCTCCATCGATCAAGATGTCATTAATCAAAGTGCTGAGCTGGATAACCATGATACGGCTATGCCAAATGTGCACGGCAATGTAGAAAAAAGCACTGCTACCTATTCAGCATCTAAGAATAGCGCAACTCATCGCATCGCCAAGCCCGAAGAACCTGTAAAACCCTCATTTATCTGGCAGCTGTTACCATGGTTTACGATGCTGCTTATTAGCATTGGTTTTGTCTGGTGGTGGCAAGATATTCATCAGCAATTGCTGCAAGTACTAAAAGCCATTGAGTAAATGCTCATACTTATCTATTATTGCTATATAGTTCCCAAAAACAGCACACTGACTAACGTTACAGATTCGTTTTATTAACTGTCCTTTTGAACACGCATCGCCTAATCGCACCACTCAGTTATCTATACTCACTCATGAGACCCAATTATGTTAAAACTTGCAGCGCTACCCAATATCTCTACACGTACTATGTTTAGCGCGTTCACCGCTACTGCACTATTTAGTGTGGCTAGCATGTCTAACGCCGCACTTTTTAATGATAACTTGCCGACTGACAAAGACGCTGTCCTTAGCGTTGGGGTCAATGTCATGGCGGTCAACTCAGCCTATGACCTCGAAGACAATACTGAGGTGCGCGTGCTACCAGGTGCATTTTATGACAACAATAGAGTCTATGTACGCGGTGCACAAGCTGGTGCATATCTGATCAATGACGGCGTTAATCAGTTTTCGGCTTATGCAAAGCTTGCAGGTTCTGAGTTTGAACCTGATGATGCCAATGGTGCACTTCAAGGTTTGGATGAGCGTAAATCCTCAGCAGAAGCAGGTCTTAGCTATCAGCGTCGTACTGCTATCGGCGGTATTCGCGCGCAAATAGGTGCTGATGTATTAGATCGTAGTGGTGGTAACACAGCTCGCTTGACCTACCTTACGAGATTTAGCAAAAACAAGCTGACCGTCTATCCAAGCATTGGTTTTGAGTATCATGATGCCGATTACAACGAATACTACTATGGCGTAAGTGATGAAGAGTCAGCAGAAACAGGTGTTGCTGCTTATAAGTCTAACTCTAGCTTGAACCCGTATATCAACATTAGCGCCAACTATGACTTTAATGAGCGCTTTGCAGGGTTTGCCAATCAAAGCGTGAGCTATGTACCAAATGAGCAATACGATAGCCCAATGGTTGACTCACGTATGGAGTCAGCGACGACACTTGGTTTGCTTTATAAGTTCTAATTAAGCCTAAATTGTCATAAAAAAAGACCTTGCCATATAATGTGGCAAGGTCTTTTTATTCAATAAGTTTATAGATTCGTGGGTTACAACCCACACTACAAACTCAATGGAACCTAAGCATTACTTTTTAAATACGCTAACATAGTGTCCGCATCTGATACTTCAAATGGGTCTATTGGACAGTTGTCACCAAAATCAGCTTCCTTAAACACTTTTTTAACTTCTTTATTATCGACTACCATCGAATAACGCCATGAGCGCATACCAAAGCCAACATTGCTTTTGTCAACAAGCATGCCCATTTTACGAGTGAACTCACCATTACCATCAGGAAGTAAGAAAACGTTTTCACGGTTTTGCTTTAGACCCCATTGGTACATGACGAACGCATCATTGACAGAAATGCAAACTATTTCATCTACGCCTAATGCCTTAAACTCATTATAAAGCTCTTCATAACGAGGGAGATGGCTGGTTGAACAAGTTGGTGTAAAGGCACCTGGTAGAGAAAACACAACCACTTTTTTATTGGCAAATAACTCATCTGTGGTTAGATCATACCATGTGAATGGGTTGTCTCCGCCAATAGAGTCATCACGAACACGAGTTTTAAAGGTCATATCAGGAACATGGGTAATCATTATTTACTCCGATTTAGGTTATTGTCTTTTTTTCTAAAATCCTGCAGGTATATGATAATAGTTATACTGGTCCATAAGCAAACTTTGAGGTTATATCCCCTAGATAAAATATAGCAATAGCTTGAAAAGTATAGGCCAAAAAAAGACCTTGCCACATTCTCTTATAACTCATATAAGAAGTGACAAGGTCTTTTTATTTCTAAATTCTCAGTGAGACGAAAAGACGCATGCAAATGATACTTATCGTACATCAAGCAAATCTAACGCCGTAGTAGGTCAATATTTGATCTACTGCTTATTTAGGGTTCACCATATCAGCAGGAATAACCCACTCATCAAACTGCGCTTCAGTTAATAGCTCTAGCTCAACCGCTACTTGCTTCAAGGTTTTGTTTTCTTTATAAGCCGTCTTAGCGATTTTCGCTGCATTTTCATAACCAACATGACGGTTCAATGACGTTACTAGCATCAACGAGTTATGCAAGAAATCATCAATCTTGTCTTTTACTGGCTCGATACCAACCGCACAGTTGTCGTTAAAGCTGTTGCAAGCATCGCCAAGCAGTTTAATAGACTGTAATAAGTTAAATGCGATCACTGGCTTATAAACGTTTAGTTCAAAGTTGCCTGATGCGCCAGCCATGCTGATAGTCGTGTCGTTACCCATGACCTGAGCGACAACCATGGTCATTGCTTCTGACTGAGTTGGGTTCACTTTTCCTGGCATGATAGAAGAGCCTGGCTCATTTTCAGGAATCGTCAATTCGCCCAGACCACAGCGAGGGCCAGATGCCAACCAACGTACGTCATTAGCGATTTTGTTTAAGCTGCCCGCTAATGTTTTTAATGCGCCTGAGGCGAATACTTCGGCATCACGAGCGGCTAGTGCTTCAAATTTGTTCGGTGACGTAACGAATGGCAAGCCAGTCAAAGTCGCTAGTTGCTCAGCCGCTGTTACTGCATAGTCAGGGTGCGCATTTAGACCAGTACCAACCGCAGTACCGCCTAATGGCAATTCATACAGGCCTTGCAGCGCATTGTCGATACGAGTCAACGAATGGTCAAGTTGGCTCACATAGCCGCTGAACTCTTGGCCTAAGGTCAAAGGTGTCGCATCTTGCAAATGCGTACGACCGATTTTTACGATGCTATCGAATTCTTTTGCTTTAGCCGCTAATGTATCGCGTAATGCTGTTACCGCTGGAATCAGCAAGCTATTGATCTGACGAGCAGCCGCCACACGAATCGCCGTTGGGAAGCTATCGTTGGTAGACTGTGCATGGTTTACATGGTCATTTGGGTGAATTGGCGTGTAGCTGCCACGCTCAGAACCAGCGATCTCGTTAGCACGGTTAGCCAATACTTCGTTCATGTTCATGTTTGATTGTGTGCCAGAACCTGTCTGCCATACGACCAATGGGAACTGATCAACCAGACCGCCATTGATGATTTCGTCAGCGGCTTGTACGATTAGATCACGCTTGTCGCCTTCGATACGCTCTAGGCTTGCATTGGTAATCGCAGCGGCTTTTTTGACCATTGCCATCGCTTCAATCATTGGACGTGGTAATGTTTCGCCACCGATTTTAAAGTTTTGACGGCTACGCTGCGTTTGCGCACCCCAATAAGCATCAGCTGGGACTTCCACATTTCCCATAGTGTCTTTTTCGGTACGAGTTGCCTGATTCTGTGTCGACATAACTACCCTCTTTGCTGGTTTGTTGTTGGATAACTGAACGATAAAAAGTGCAACAGCTGCTGCACATAAACGGAAATACGATGTAAAGTGGCGTTATGATAGCATGACTAAGGCTTGTTGAATATTCACAAATAGCCTTGAGCGATGCTTAAAAACGAATGTCTAAAAACGCCTGTTAGCACCAATCTGACACTTCATTGGATAAGATACCTATGCACTTTGAAACCACGTACCCTAAATCAATACTATCTGAGCAAAATAGTCTTGATTCAAAAAATACTCAATCATCCAAACCTATAATTAGTAATCCACCTAGACGGCAATTTACTCGCCAGCGTCGCCAGTTAAATGACGGTGAACGTAGACAATACGCTCTTTCTGCAAGCTTGCATCTGTCTAAGTTACAGCAGAGGCTACCAAAAAACGCACGTATTGGATTGTATTATGATGGGTTTGGCGAACTACCCACTCAGCCAATTTTAGAGTGGTGTCAACGCTTAGGCTATTTATCTTATCTACCCGTGGTCGGTTCACTTGGTCGTGCTAGCAATGGCTTTGAGGATAAACGACTGCGTTTCGTCCCTATCTATCACTCAAAACTACTTAACGTACCGACACGTATTCATCAGCTAGGTATGAAACAAAACCACCATCGCAGGTTACTGTGGGCGCGAGAGTTGGACGTCGTTATCTGTCCGTTAGTGGCAGTAGACCTAAACGGCAACCGTATGGGTATGGGTGGCGGCTTTTATGATACAACGTTAGGTAAAGGCTCTCGCTCTGGCGCTAAAAAGCCATTAAAAATAGGCTGGTGTTATGATTTTCAAGTGGTTGAGCAGTTAGCGCGTCAACCGTGGGATGTGCCATTAGATGGCTTAATCACGCCAAGCGGCATAAGGTGGTTTTAATGAAAGATGATAAACAATTTAAAAAAGAAGACTCTAGCGCTGCTGATTCTAGTGCAGATAGCGTGGATGAGTATCTGCAAACGTTAGGCAATGAGGACGCTAGAGAGCTGCGTTACTACAGTCAAGAACAGCCGTTTAGCGCTGAGGAGATGACAAGGCTAATCAATGAAGAACGCCTCAATAAACTGTTGGCGCAAAGTGATGAGTTTTTGAGTAGTTTGAATAGTGAGTTGAGAGATTTTGAGGACGATGGTAGTTGATGTTTATTTTTAATTAAACAGAACTATTGTTTAAGTTCAGAGTATATCTTACTATAGATAATAATGATTATTATTACTAAATAGGATAGCCACTCTAGTGACAACCCTCTCTGTTAAGAAGTCTAGATCGTTTTATGTACTGACAGCTGCCCTGTTTTTTTGGATAGGAGTAACAATATTCGGGATTTACTTTTGGGAGTATGATGATTCTGAAAGCTTAATATCATTCCTTTACTTTCTCTCTGCTGGTATTTTATTTATTCTCGTTAGCTATAGAGAAAGACAGTTAGAAAAAAAGCGTATATATGATAATAATTTGTTATCCTTTAATAGCTTTTCAACGCAACTGAATGCAGAAAATGAGCATCTAATTCTGGTTTCCAATAAAAAAATTTTAAAGTTATCAACTTTCATTTTTTACGCTATATTAATCCTACTAATACTTTCCGTAGGTTTGATTCTATACGGTTATATAAACGGCAATATAGAGTATAGAGTCTTTGTCTTTATTTATCTTGAACTCTTCTTTATGCACTCTATTCATAAAAACAGTAAACAAATAAAGCAGCGTATCTACGATAAAAAAATATCGTAGATACGTAGAAATCGATCAACTCGCTATGCATATACGCTACCAATCACAACACCATTGACGCAATCCAACCAAAGGCCAGTAGCGGAATGTTGTAATGCAAAAATGTCGGTACCACACTGTCTTTAATATGGTCATGCTGCCCATCGATGTTTAAACCAGAGGTCGGCCCTAATGTCGAGTCTGACGCAGGCGAACCAGCATCACCCAAAGCACCAGCCGTACCGATAATCGCAACTGTTGCCAATGGCGAAAATCCTAATGAGATACACAGCGGTACATAAATCGCAGCCAAAATAGGAATCGTCGAGAATGACGAGCCAATACCCATAGTCACAATTAGGCCAACTAGTAGCATAATAAACGCAGCAATCGCTTTATTGCCAGCAAACAATGATGCCGCACCATCGACCAATGGCTGAATCTGATCAGTCGCTTTCATGACTTCAGCAAACCCTTGTGCCGTAATCATAATAAAGCCAATCATCGCCATCAGCTTAATACCGTCATTAAAGACTGAATCGGCCTCACGCCATTTAACGACACCAGTGGCCATAAATACGCCAAAGCCAAACATTGAACCTAGCAATAACGAATCCGTATATAACTGCACGACGAAGGCCGTAACAATAGCAGCTAAGGCAACCAGTGTCTTAAGCGTGCTTTGAGACTTTGCATCAGCAGCTGTTTTACTTAAAGCATCACCCTCTAAAGCTGCATCATGCGCCTCTTTATCAACGGCAACTTGTTGATACTCACGTGGCTTACGATAACTGATAAACATAGCCGTCAACAAGCCAACAAACATACCCAATGCTGGAATTGCCATTGCCTTAGTGACGGAGATATTGCTCACATCAATACCCGCTTCACCCACGTTCTTTAGCATGATTTGATTAAGGTAGATATCACCAAATCCATAAGGAATAAACATATAAGTGGTGACCAACCCAAAGGTAATTAAACAAGCAATGAGGCGTCTATCAATTTTCATACGATTAAATGCTAGTAGCAACGGTGGCACTAGCAACGGGATAAAGGCGATATGAATAGGAATTAAGTTTTGGCTAAAGCAGCTCATCACAATCAAGCCTGCAAATAGCATGTACTTAATCATGCCACCAGTGCCGCCAGCATCGATACGCTTGATGACCGATCCTGCCAGTGATTGCGGCAAGCCCGAGTGCGCAATCGCGACCGCAAACGCACCTAGTAATGCATACGACAGTGCAATTTCTGCTCCATTACGAATACCTGACTGAAAGGCTTCTAGCGTCTCAGTGATGCCAAGACCCGCGATTAAGCCACCTGCGATTGCCCCTATTAATAAGCTAAGCACCACGTGTACTCGCGCCAGTGACAGCCCTAGCATGATCACTACCGCCAGTAATACTGCATTGATTGTCATGTGTGCCTCGTATTCTATTTACTTTGGTCTACTGTAATCTTATTAATATCTCATGATTTATAGATATCGCCATCGTCTTAAAAACGCTTTGTCTCAAAAACTCACCGTTTAAGACGCGCGATATTTTACCTTATTTTGCCTATAAAACCTATGTGTAGAACCCGCTAAATATAAGAGAGATTTATATACAAATGCTTGATGGAACCTAACTTTCACTTATGACTTATCACTTATGACCTTTTGCATAAAACAGGTAGCAGTATCGGACGTAATACTTATACAGATATAGTCATTTAACAAAGATAAGCACGTGACTTGTTTAAAAAGCCTTGCAATTTTTTTCGTGAGCACCATTTATCTAACAATGAACCACGAACTTGACTTTACAAGTCTGGGGAACGAGGAAAAATATATGAGTGAACATAATATTGATAAAGACAACATCGACATCGATGTATCATCTGCCCTTAATACTGACACAACGCCTGACGCAAATACTGACACTGACGTGAACAATGAGACAGAAAGCTCATCTACAGATGAGTTAAATGCCTCGTCTGACGCTGTCAAAGACAATGAAGATGAAAGCTATCTACCACTGCTGGCATTACGCGACGTCGTCGTTTATCCGCACATGCAGATTGCATTGTTTGTGGGACGCGCGCCATCGGTAAAAGCAGTAGAGCTGGCACAGGCTGAGTACGGCAACAAAGTACTGGTAGTCGCACAAAAAGACTCACTAACCGAAGATATTGATCAAGGCAACTTGTATCAGTACGGTACAGTGTGCCGCATCGTCAGCACTATGCCACATGACAGCGATGAGAACTGCATTAAAGTATTGATTGAAGGTCAATACCGCGCTCGTGTCGATAATATAGAAGGCCATGACGACTTACTGATGGCAAGATTTGAGCGTGCTGACCTCGATGTCAGCATGGATGAGAGCCAACAGAAAAACACCATTCAAGCGTTAACTACATTATTTGAAAGCTATGCGGATGCACGACTTCGCAATGCACGTGAGCTAACCCGTGTTGCCAAACGTATTGATGACTTACTTGAGTTGGTTTATTTCATCTCAACTCGTGTGTCGATGGACCTCGATATCAAACAGTCTTTCTTAGAAGAAGACGATATCAAAACACATATCAATACTTTGACTGAGTATCTAGTAAAGCAAAGTGCTGAGCAAAACATCGAACAAGATATCCAAGATGCTGTCCGTCAGCAAATGGAAGACAATCAGCGCGAATATTTCTTAAATGAAAAAATGAAAGCTATCAAGAATGAGCTGTCAGATATGAATGACGGCGCGTTCGATGGTGAAGATGATGTGGCGGAGCTAGAGCAGCGTTTAGAAGATGCTGACCTACCAGACGATGTACGTAAAAAAGCGGAGCAAGAATTCAAAAAGCTCAAAATGATGCCACCTGCGTCAAGTGAATCGTCAGTGGTACGCAACTATATTGAGTGGATTTTGGACACGCCGTGGAATGCGACGACCAAAGTATCTATCAATTTAGACAAAGCCAAAACTGTATTAGACGAAGATCATTATGGTTTACAAGATGTGAAAGACCGCATCTTAGAGTACCTCGCCGTACAATCACGCGTGAAAAAACTTCGTGGTCCGATTCTATGTCTCGTCGGTCCTCCAGGTGTCGGTAAAACCTCATTGGGTGAGTCGATTGCCCGTGCCACTGGTCGTAAATTTGTGCGTATGGCGCTTGGTGGCGTACGTGATGAAGCAGAGATTCGTGGTCATCGCCGTACGTATATCGGTGCGATGCCGGGTAAAATCGTTCAGTCACTTGCCAAAGTAGAAGTCAAAAACCCGCTGTTCTTATTAGATGAAATCGATAAGATGGCACAAGACTTCCGCGGTGATCCAGCATCAGCGTTGCTGGAAGTATTGGATCCATCACAGAACGATACGTTTAACGACCATTATTTAGATATGGACTTAGACTTATCACAAGTGATGTTCATCTGTACTGCCAATAGCATGGATATTCCACCTGCGCTGCTTGACCGTATGGAAGTCATTCGCTTGCCGGGTTATACTGAAGAAGAAAAAGTCAATATCGCACAAAAATACCTAGTGCCAAAAGCCATCAAGCAAAATGGTCTCAAAGAAGGCGAGATTGAGATTGTTGAAGCGGCATTGCACAGTATCGTCCGTAGCTATACTCGTGAAGCAGGTGTGCGTAACCTTGAGCGTGAAGTGAACAAGATCTGCCGTAAAGTGGTTCGCGGTTCAGTTGAAACTCATGGTGCTCGTGCTCCGAAAAAAGCAGAACGTCAGCTAGTGACAGTCGATGACAAGAATATCGATGACTATCTAGGTGTACATCAGTATGACTACGGTCTGGCTGAAGAAGAGCCTGAAATTGGCCGTATTACTGGCCTTGCGTGGACACAAGTCGGTGGTGAGCTATTGACCATCGAAGCGGTCGGCATGAAAGGTAAAGGTGAGCTTAGCTTTACTGGTTCACTAGGCGATGTGATGAAAGAGTCTATTCGCGCAGCTATGAGTGTGGTTCGTGCTCGCGGTGATAGCTTGGGTATCGACTACGAGACGTTTAAAACAACCGACGTCCATGTACATATGCCAGAAGGTGCCACGCCAAAAGACGGCCCATCTGCTGGTGGTGCACTGACGACAGCATTGGTCTCTGCTCTAACTGGTATCGCAATCCGTCCAGATATTGCGATGACAGGTGAGATTACCTTGCGCGGTAAAATCCTACGTATTGGTGGCCTCAAAGAGAAGCTGCTTGCGGCGCATCGCGGCGGTATCAAGCACGTCTTGATCCCAGCGACCAATGAGCGTGATCTAGCTGATATCCCTGATAACGTAAAAGAAGGCTTAACCATTCAGCCAGTTGCTACGATTGAAGAGATTTTAAAGGTAGCTTTGGTCAATATGCCTACACCAATCAAACCTGCCAAAGTGACGGTTGATAAGACCTCTGGTAAAGCACTGCACAATTAATTGAACTTCTATTAGACTTATCCTATAGATTAAGAAGCCGCTTATCACAATGATGGGCGGCTTCTTTATGCCTATCTATTATTTACTACTAGTAATTTACACCTTTCTAAGTAGATTTCTCACAAATCTAAAGCCGTTTAATGTCAAGAAGTACTTATGCTATCTTGTTTTGCAAACCCATACGTTATTTACATTTATTAACTGATTGTTGCGCATTTGATGAATAACTATAGCGTTAGCTTGGCTATACTGACTCCGATGTTAACGAATATTGACGCCTATTTTTGTAGAAAAATAACGATAGATATTCGTATATATAACGAAAATTAAAAGTAACGACTAAAACAATTGGAGATAATAATGAATAAGACATTACTTGCAAGTACTCTATTATGCGGTTCAGCTTTAGCGGTGACTGGTTGTCAAACAGTAGAAAGCCAAATGCAAACGGGCAATCCTTTAGCACAGCCAACACTGAAATCAACCATTCATACAGTAGATGGCAAGAAAAAAGAAGTTGGTCAAGTGTTCTTACGTCCAGTTGATGAGGGTGTTCAAGTTTACGGTAAGCTGATGAATCTACAGCCAGGGCAAACGGTGGCACTACATATCCATGAAACAGGAAGCTGTGCTGATATGGGTAAAGCAGCAGGTGGGCACTTTAATCCAGACGGCAAGCCACACTCTAATCCAGACGATATGAATGGTCATGCAGGTGATTTGCCAAACTTAACTGCCAATGAAAATGGCGTTGCTACGGTCAATTACGTGAATAAGAAAATTGCAGCAACTGAAGCAGGTAAATATAGCGTAAACCGTTTAGCATTTATCGTACATGGTGGTACGGATGATTATACCAGCCAGCCGTCAGGCAATGCTGGTGACCGTGTCGCTTGCGGTATTATCGAAACAATGTAATAGCCCGCTAATAATATTTAAAACTAAGCATAATTGAAGCTAAATATAATTAGTGATATAAAAAACCTCTTAGAGATTCTAAGAGGTTTTTTTATGGCTTAACACTATTTATGACGAAGGTAAAAGAGGTTTACTCTTCTACCCACTCACCTTTACGCCAGTACACACCCCAACGTGTGGCTTTGCCATTTTTCTCAGAGCCAATATATTGCTCTTTTTTCTTGCGAGACCAACGCAAGATGGTTAGGTTACCATCAGGATCTTCATCTGGTCCTTCAAATAGATATTGGAACTTGTCTTCCATTTTATCTTTGATGTCTCTTAGCTCAGCCAGCTTTGGTGCGCGCGTCTCACGTACTTTGGGGAACTTAGATGCTGCTAAGAACATTCCAGCGGCACCTTCACGCAAAATGAAATAATCATCATGCTTGGTCGATTTTAGCTCAGGTAGATGGATTGGATCCATACGTGGCGGTGCTGCTTCGCCTGTTTTTAGAACCTTGCGTGTGTTGTCACAGTTCTGACAAGCAAAGTACGGACCGAAACGTCCAGTCTTCAGCTCCATTTGTCCATCGCACTTATTGCAGTCAATAGTTGGGGCATCTGAGCCTGGGACTTCAAACTTACCTTCTTCTAGGACGTAACCATCGCAGTCAGGGTTATTACCGCAAATGTGTAGCTTGAGACCACCATCAACGATATAGCCGTTCATCGCTGTACCGCATTTTGGACAGCGTTTTTTCTCCATCAAATCTTTGACTTCGGCCGCTTCATCATCACCTTCCGCATCATCTAGATTGGCAAATGCTTCGACTGGCATGAGGTTTTTGGTGCCTTTACAGCGCTCTTTTGGCGGTAAATTATAACCCGTACAACCTAAAAACACACCTGTTGAGCCCGTACGGAGCTGCATCGGACGATCGCAAAGATCGCAATGAACGTCAGGTACATCGGTCGGATCGTTGGGACGCATACCGTCTTTTTCTTTAGCACGCTCTAGAGTAGTTTTGAACTCGCCATAGAAATTATCAAGTACATCTTTCCAATCTTGATCACCCTCTGCCACATGATCGAGCTTATCTTCAAGTGCAGCGGTAAAGGTATAATCCATCAAATCTGGGAAGCTAGCCGTCAATCGATCAGTGACAATATCACCCATTTTTTCAGCAAACAGACGCTTGTTCTCAAGCTTCACATAACCACGATCTTGAATGGTCGAGATGATTGAGGCATACGTCGATGGGCGACCGATGCCTTTTTTCTCAAGCTCTTTCACTAGACTGGCTTCAGTATAGCGAGGTGCTGGCTTAGTAAAATGCTGACTCGGGTCTAGCTTATCGAGATTTAACTTATCACCTTTTTTGACATCAGGTAATAAGGTATCGTCAGTTTTTGCTGGTGGCATGACTCTTGTATATCCATCAAACACCATGGTACGACCACGGGCTTTTAGCTCGATATCATCTGCGCCTACGAACAGGTTCACTGACAGATATTTGGCAGGTAACATCTGACATGCCACAAACTGACGCCAGATTAGCTCATATAGACGTATCGCATCACGCTCAACGCCTGTGAGCTGCGTTGACTTCATGTTGACATTAGAAGGACGAATCGCTTCATGCGCTTCTTGTGCGCCTTGCTTGTTGCCATAGAAATTCGGCTTTTCTGGTACATATTTTGCGCCATAGCTGTCTTCGATATGACCACGAACAGCAGCAAGTGCATCGCCCGATAAGAACGTCGAATCAGTACGCATATAAGTGATATGACCTGCTTCGTATAGACGCTGCGCCAGAATCATGGTTTTCTTAACAGAGAAGCCTAAGCGCGTACTAGCAGCCTGTTGCAAGGTCGAAGTAATAAATGGTGCACTTGGACGCGATTGGGTTGGTTTTTCTTCGCGTTCTTTAACGATAAAGTCATTGGTTTTTAGAACTTCTAATACTTTATCGGTCTGCTCTTTATTAGCAAGCTTAAGTGTTTTGCCACCTTGCTTAGTTGCTTCTAAGCGAATGCCGATTTGCTCAGCGTCTTTCTTATTATTTGCAACGTGCGTATCTGCATGAATCTGCCAGTACTCTTCTGGGATGAACGCGCGGATCTCATGCTCACGCTCAACGACCAAGCGCATGGCAACTGACTGTACACGGCCTGCTGATAGTCCGCGAGCAATCTTTTGCCATAACAGTGGCGACACCATAAAGCCAACAACACGGTCCAAGAACCGACGAGCTTGCTGCGCGTTCACGCGGTCAATATCTAATTTAGAAGGCTGTTTAAACGCATTTTGAATAGCTGATTTGGTAATCTCATTAAAGACCACACGTTGATACTTGCTATCAGGGCCACCGATGACTTCTTTTAGATGCCAAGCAATCGCTTCCCCTTCTCTATCCATATCCGTTGCGAGATAGATTTTATCAGCGTCTTTAGCTAGTGCCTTGAGCTCTTTGATGACCTTGGTTTTGTTTGGCAACACTTCATAAACTGCTGCCCAGTCATACTCTGGATCTATACCCATGCGGCGTACCAGTGCTTGCTGCGCCTTTTCTTCTTTGGTTAGACTGTCATCTTTTTTAGTGGTCGTTGCTTTCTTTGCGCTTTTGCTCGCACTGACCGGCAAATCACGGACGTGACCGATACTTGAGCGTACGATAAAGTCATCACCAAGGTATTTATTAATCGTTTTTGCCTTGGCTGGTGATTCTACAATCACCAAAGACTTACCCTTTGGGCTGTCAGCAGCTGGTGCTGGACTTTTTTTAGTTGTGGTTTTTGCCATGTTTGACGACACCATAATATAAGTAAATTAGAAGTAAGATTAAATTCAGCAGCACAGCAATTTATGGAAGCTAATACTCATGGTTTGGCCATGGTTTAGCTATTTATAGTAATAATAGCTACTGACAGAAAAGGTTATTAAACAAATAATAACCATAAAATAAAGATATAGTTATAAAGACGTTACACTGCTAAGTGTTAAACTGTCAACTTTAAATAATTTGAATATGAAAAACCGCTTACATATTGCCCTTTAATGGAGACGAAAAAACGCTTTACTAGGTTTATGCTTGTTTTTGCATCTGTAGCGCCCATTTCTCAAGGTTTTCTTTGAGCACTAATAAGTCTGCTTCAATCCGTTTTTGATGGTACGTTGGGTTAGATGCTGGACGTACATAAGCAATATCTTCCCAATAGATAATAATGCTATTTGCCTTGGTCAATAGACCCTTAACAAACGGCTCGATACTTACTGGCAAATCTAACGGCACTTGATCCAAGCTAAAATCCGTCTTTTTAACCGTTGGATTATTGCTAATTTGACTAGAACGAATTGCACTTGGAATAGTAAGCGTCTTATCATCTGTACTGGTATCGACAAAACTGCTGTCTGGTCGCCACTGTCCATCAATCACTTGATAACGAGTATGTGGCAATTTAGTGTCTTCGAATATCAGGCAGTACTGTCCAAGCATACCGCGACCATATTCATTATCACGGCCTTTGATCCAATCAGGGCACGAAACGAGCTTTGGATTGAGCTGTAAACGACGCGCGGTCATGCGCAGCTTATCCAAACGCTGATCGATACCGTTTGGTTTGAGCGCCATCATACTCCCTAATACGAATAGTACAATGATAACGCCAATCAATGTTCCCATGATGGTCTGGCCTTTTGACTAAATGAAAAAGATACTAAAAGATATAGGTAAATATCGCTAATGAACCACTATTTATAAATAGTATGTACAGATTACGGTTAGCACGATAATAAACAACTATATATAAAGGCTTATAATGAGCACTAACCGTTAAAAATCAAGCGTTGTCGTCTAATTGCGATACAGAAAGCCCTTTTAAAGCGCATCACAAATTCTATATTTATACTATTAAATCAGCTATTTAGCGTATATAAACTTACCGAACACAGCACGCTACAAAAACCAGAGACAAAAAATGGACTGCTCAAAAAAGTGCTATGATAAACCATAATTTTAAACGCGCGCAGGTTTATTATGAATTATCTTATTGAGTCAAACTCATCAAGCGCTTATCACGCTCGCAAGCTAACGTATAAAGTCGTTAGCAAGACAGGCATGAGCCTATCGCTACTTGGCGCGATAGTACTGACATTATCAGGCTGTGCCACTACTCAGGGTCTAACGCCGCAGCAATGTCAAAACAGTAACTGGCAAGAAGTTGGCTACGCTGATGGCTCGCAAGGACGTTCAGGTGCCTACTTCGGTCACTATACCAATAGCTGCGCTAGTATAGGCGGTACTAGTCCTAACCGTATCCAATGGGAGCAAGGACGCCAGCAAGGTCTTAAAAACTACTGCACTGAGCTGAACGCTTATAAGCTCGGTCGCGAGGGCTATGACTGGCAACCTGTCTGTCCATTAGAAGGTATTGAGACGTTAGAAGAAGCTTACTCTCAAGGGCGATATTATTATATCCGTCAGCGCGACCTCGATTACTTACGCTCGCCTTACCCATTTGGTTATAGACATGTAGGCTTCGGTTACGGCTATCGTTCATTTGGTTATGGCTGGTAAAAAAGAAAACCTCACCAATGACTTAATTTGAGGTTTAAGTCATTAATGAGGTTGGAGATAATTTTATTATTTTAATTGTTTTTATTATAGCGGTGCTGGTTGTTTTACTGGTTGGGCTATTAATTTATCTAGCCAGTTTTCTAATATATAGCCAAAGCTACTAGTACTGACTCACAGTGCTTAAACTATTAAGTATTTATCTACTCATTTACAAATGCGATTTTGGTCAGTCCAGCATTACTTGCCGCCGCCAATACTTGAGCGACCATATCGTACTTGCCTTCTTTATCCGCACGTAACTGGACCGCTGGATTTTTACCAGTCGCGCCTTGTTGCTGCAAGCGTGTCTCTAATTCTTCCATGCTAATTGGATCGCTATCCCAGAATATCCCCGCATCTTTATCAATACTGACCTGAATCGCTTCTGGCGGCGTTTCATTGAGCGCTGCACTAGTTTCTGGCAAATCTAAAGGTACCGTCGGATTCAACACGGTCGCTGTCAATAAAAATATAATCATCAATACCAGCATGATATCGATAAGCGGAATGAGGTTCATCTCATCCATGCTTCGTACGTCATCATCACCCAATTGAAATGCCATAGTTACTCTCAATGCTTTTGGTTATTTTCATACAGCCAAGCCGTTTTTCGACTTGTCATTTTAGTCTTTATAGACCTAGCGCTTGTAGCCTTAATGCTTGCAAAACCAGCACTATCTACAGCTGCTTTGGCACAGAATTACTGTAGCTATTGCTATGCTGAGTCTCTCTCGTAGTTGAACGACTGCTTGGTGCAGCGTGCACTGGTGAAGCACTAGCAGGATTGCTCGCGTTTACCTTTGTAGTATCCACAAGACCCGTTGATTGCGCTAATAAATCATGCGCTCTATCATTGGCTTGATACATTATGCGGCGATTGATACGTACTGCAAGGTTGTAAAACACCACAGCTGGAATCGCGACCGCAATACCCAGACCTGTCATAATGAGTGCCTCACCGACTGGCCCTGCAACCTGCCCCAATCCTGCCTGACCACTCATACCGATATTGTGCAAGGCATGGAAAATACCCCATACAGTACCAAACAAACCGATAAATGGTGCAATCGCTGCTGTCGTACCAAGAATCGGTAAACCACGCTCACTAGCAAAACGATAGCGACCGATATGCTTCAGTAAGGTCTGTTCAGTCACCAAACGGCGAGTCGCAGCATCAGAATTGACCAAGTCAGACTGTTTGGCTTGTAACTGCTGACTCAAATCATCTGCTACATTGGTCGCCAGTTTACGGCTTTGCAATACGCGGACGATACCTGTCACCCAAGAGAGAATAGATAACGCAAGTAACAAAAAGAACAATGTTTTTGTCACCATATCGCTGATTTGCCAATATTGCATAAAGTCCATGTCAGACTCCTTAATGTGTAATGCCATTACATGATGCTGAGGTAAATATCATGCTTAGTTTGATTATGAAAGATTATCAATAAATACGTCGTTATAAAATATGAACTATCAAGGGACAGCGTAACTGATCGGTAGGGTCACATCACCTACTACGGGTACACCGTTCTTAGTAAAAGGTTTGAATCTACCAGACCGTACTTGACGTCTGGCCTCTTTGTCTAATAGAGGATTACCTGATGACTGAGCAATTCGCACGTTATCAATACCGCCTTGCTTGTTGACTCGTAATACTAAGACCACGTTGAGCGTGTCACCAGAACGGGCTCTACGTGCCGCTCGCTCAGGGAAACTAAAGTTTGGTGCAGATGCCCAGTTAGCTGAGCTAGCAGTAAAGCTCACGGGCTCATTACTCTGTGCTAAAGCAGCTGCTGCTTCTGCCTCAGCCTCAGCTCTTGCTTGTGCAGCGGCCTCTGCGGCAGCCTTCGCTTGAGCGGCAGCTTTGGCATCAGCAACTCTTTTGGCTTCTTGCTCTGCCCTAGCCTGTGCCTCTTGCTCTGCCTTTCTGGCTTGTCGCTCTGATTCAGCTTGGGCAGCTGCTTTGCGCTGTGCTTCAGCCGCTGAATTATCAACTTTCTGTTTCGGTAGCGGATCTTTTGGAGCGACTTTTTGACTGGTATCAGAACGAGGCTTTTCTGACGCTATAACAGGCGTCACTTTCGGCTCTGTATTTTTTACCACAGGCTCTTTAGGTTTCGCTGGCGTCTCTACTGGTTGTCTAACAGGTTCTTTAGGCTTTGGTTCAGGTTGCGGCGCTGGCTGAACTGGCACCTCAGGCTGTACTTCTTTTTTAGCTGTGACTGTTTGCTTTTCAACTTCAGTTGAGACCGTTTCGGCCGGTAACGACACAAACTTTATCTCAAGCGGTGACATCTCTTTTTTTGGCTCAGGTTTGAGTTCAGGTGTTTTTATTGCCACTAATGCAATTGCAGCAAGCACATGGAGCCCTACGACTGCGACAATGGCTAGCAATAGCGATTTAAGTGGTGGCGCGTCTAAATCCGTTGAACTCATAACAGCCTAATGTTTATTACTCGAGATATAATGACGTAGATAATAATGCAAACGATAATTATTATCAATAATAATTTAGGATATTTCTTCTATTTAATACATTTCTAACACGTAATGTTGCTTAGTAGTTTTACTTATCGGAACTATCGTTTTTGTGAACATTATCTATTTCTAATCCTTACTATATTAAGGCCTACTTCTTGTTAAATCATACGTTGAGTTTAATATAACAAGTACTGTTAATAAAAACCATTATCATTTATATTGATAATGAGTCTCAATTACTTTAGTATAACGCCTATATTGCTTACTCATACTATTTTAGTCAAAACGATTCTTATAGGAATTTAGTTGGTTGGTACCAAGTAGATTATTTATTTTGTACTTTTTATCTCAAGCATTTTTTAGACTTAATATTTTTAATGTCATTCATTTGCAGTTATTTTAGACGATTGCTTAAACATTTTTTGATAGACCGAGTTCATTATGCCTACTACCTTATTATCTAGCAGATCTACCGCATCTTTTTTCAAACGTCCACTACTGACTGTTGCTATGACAGCATTGTTAGCTACTGTTGTGGCAGGATGTAGCTCGACTGAAACCAATGATTCTGAGCCAGCAGACGCAAAAACTGAGAACCCAACGGCTGATGAGTCACTGAACGTTGCTAATAACGATAATGTATCTGCTGAGAAAATTACGGTAAACACCGTAAAAGGTGATATTGATCTTGCCATGAACCCATCACCACTTGTCGTTTACGATATGACGTTGATGCAAAATTTAGCTGCATTAGATGTGGCAGTTGATGGTGCACCTGGCGGTCTATTACTAGAAAATCTACACTCAGAAACACAGCCTGATCCAAAAGCGGTAGGTACAGTATTTGAGCCAGATCTTGAAGCGCTAAACGCGATGCAACCGCAAGCTATCTTGGTCGGTTCACGCATGGCAGAAAAATACGACGAGCTATCAAGCATCGCACCGACATTAGACATGAGTATTGATACAGCCAATATTTATGAATCAAGTAAGCAGCGACTACATGATCTAGGCGCATTATTCGGTAAAAGCGATCAGGCCGCTAAGCTCCAACAGAACATCGATGGACTCATCGCTGAGACCAAGAGTCTGACAGAAGAAAATAAAGGGACTGGCCTAGTAGTCATGGTCAATGGCAACAAAATGTCAACCTATGGAGAAAAGTCTCGCTATGGTTTTATCCATACTGTGTTAGGTGTACCAATGTCAGATGACCAAGTTACCGATGCACCTCACGGTCAGCCGATATCGTTTGAATACATTCAAAAAGCCAATCCAGATTGGTTATTTGTTGTCGACCGTAGTGCCGCGATTGGTGAAGACGGTATTGGTGCCAAGGCCGTATTAGACAACCCATTGGTTGCCCAAACCAACGCATGGAGCAAACAGCAAGTGGTTTATTTGAGTCCAGACTCGTACTTAGCATTTGGTGGCTACTATCAATGGATGCAGGACCTAACGACGATCAAAGATGCTTTTGCTAGTGCTAAATAACGTTGTTTTCTATGCAAATGATTGTTGCACCAGTAAGTATTATTACCGTTAACACTGTTCATTTTTAAGTCAGTAGAGATTATGTCGTTATTTTCACACCGTGCTCATGCTGGGATCAATCCCAGCAAGTCTCTAGACCATAAATATCGACGTACCGTCATACCACCATGGTTCATCAATACAGCAAGCCTCATTCTCATGGGGCTTTTAGTGTTATTGAGCGTATCTATTGGTGTGGCTGACTTCTCATGGTCAGGTATTTTACAGAGCCTTCTGACTCAGAGTGCCAACTCCGATAGCTCATTACTATTGGTTAGCCGCATACCGCGCACCATCGCGATTATTTTAACTGGCATTTCGATGGCGGTGGCTGGGATGATTATTCAGGTGGTGCTAAAAAACCGCTTTGTAGAACCCTCCATGGTTGGTGCGACGCAAAGTGCTGCACTTGGTTTACTGGTAGTCAGTTTACTGTTTCCTGCCAGCGCCCTCATCGTCAAAATGGGCGTGGCGACCATCGCTGCTGTCTTTGGCATGATGCTATTTATGCTATTAATTCACCGTATTCCGCCCACTGATTTTTTAATGATTCCGCTGATTGGTATCGTCTTTGGCGGTATCATTGAAGCATTCACCACCTTTATCGCCTATCAAACTGAATCACTACAGATGCTAAGTGTATGGCAGTTTGGTGACTTTTCAGGTGTACTAGCAGGACGTTATGAGCTTCTGTGGCTTACGGGCGGACTGTGCGTGTTGGCTTATATCATTGCTGACAAGCTGACCATCGTCGGCTTGGGTGACAATATCGCATTGAATCTAGGTATTAGTAAGCGTCAGGTTACTTGGATTGGCGTCGGTATGGTCGCCATGATGAGTGCTGTCGTCGTTGTGACTGTCGGTATGATTCCTTTTATTGGGCTGGTCGTGCCAAACATTGTGAGCCGACTCATGGGAGATAAGCTGCGTCGCAGTTTGCCAGCCGTTGCCCTGCTTGGTGCTTCAGCTGTATTGCTGTGCGATATTATCGGGCGTTCTATTCGTTATCCATTTGAAGTGCCAGTCGCCACTGTATTCGGTGTGGTTGGTACGGTACTGTTTTTATGGCTGTTATTGCGTGCTCCAGCTGAACAGTAGCATTATGTTTACTAACTCTGTATTCACTTTCAGCGCTCATTTACCGTCGTTTATTTTTGCTTTATTAGCTAAGCTTGGCACCATAGGGGTTTTATATGTTCTCATCAACTAAGCTTACTTCTACAAAGATTGGTGCTACCAAAACCAGCACAGCGATAGACAACTCATCTTCGACAGACGGTCAGTATTCAGCCGCTGCCCAAAATCAGTTAGCAAAATTTTGGGCATTTATAGCTGCACATCCAAAATCTATAGCGGCTATCATTCTACTCATATCGATGACTTTATTTCTGACCCTCAATGTCAACGGCTACTGGGATTTTGCGCTGCCACTACGCGGCAAAAAACTACTGGCATTAATGGTGGTTGGCTATGCGATTGGCGTATCGACGTTACTGTTCCAGACATTGACCCATAACCCCATTCTAACGCCTTCCCTACTTGGATTTGATTCGCTCTATGTTCTGTTGCAAAGCTTGCTGGTTTTCTTTTTAGGTGCGATTAGCTTTACCAGTCTCGATCCTATTGCCAAATTCACACTAGAGATTGTCCTAATGTTTGGGGCATCTTTATTATTGTTTAAGCTACTATTTTCTAAGAGTAGTCAGGATTTAACGCGCTTGATATTGGTGGGTGTGATCTTTGGCGTGTTGTTTCGCAGTTTATCAGCACTCATTGCACGGCTGATTAATCCTGACGATTTTGTGGTCGTGCAGTCTGCCAGTTATGCTCAGTTCAATACGGTCAACCCTCAGTTACTGGGTATCAGTCTATTTATCTGTACTATTACGGCGATATTCGTATGGCGCTGGCGTTACCAGTGCGATGTATTGATGCTTGGTAAATCCCAAGCCGTAAACCTCGGTATCAACTATCAACGCCTAGCATTTGGTTTGTTAACTGTCATTGCTGTACTGGTTGCCACAGCCACGGCATTAGTTGGCCCTGTGACGTTCTTTGGTCTATTGGTATGTGCATTGACCAATCGTATTGCTCGTCACATGTACCACAGTGAGCGGCTGATATTGGTCAGTTTGGTCGCTATGATTTGCTTGGTGCTGGGTCAGACTATCTTTGAGCAAGTGCTAGACATGGCAGGCGTACTATCCGTAGTGATAGAGCTAGCGGGCGGATTGATGTTTTTGGCATTGATATTTATGTCTCAACGTCGTTCTTTATGACTATTTAGCTGACACTATTCATTTAGCCAATACGGTTCATCAAGAAAACCCTAAGATTTTTTAAAATAAGACGATTATGATTAAACTGAATAATATCTCTCACCATATCGGTAAACAACAGATCTTGCATGACATTACATTGTCCCTACCAACAGCACAGGTGATTGCTCTGATTGGCCCTAATGGCGCTGGAAAGTCTACGTTGTTTTCTGTCATGGCCCGCTTGCAGCCGCTACAATCTGGTCAAGTGAGCTTCGGTGAACATGATATTGTCAGCTGTCAGGCACGGACACTTGCCAAAACTGTCGCTATGCTCGGACAAGACAACCATGTACAAGGACGCCTGCGTGTACATGAGCTGCTGATGTTTGGGCGTTACCCTTATCATCAAGGACAACCCACCGCAGATGATCAGCAAAAAGTGCAAGAAATCCTTGAGCGCTTTGAGCTTGAGCCACTTGCCGAGCGCTTCTTGTCGACGCTGTCAGGTGGACAACGTCAGCGCGTGCTTATTGCCATGATTGTCTGTCAAGATACGCCCTATCTATTACTCGATGAGCCATTAAATAACTTGGATATGTATCATTCGGGACGCCTCATGCGTGAGCTACGTGAGCTTAGCCACAGTCAGCAAAAGACCGTGGTAATAGTCCTACATGATATCAATCAAGCCACACAATTCGCTGACACCGTAGTCACCATGAAAGAAGGCCAAGTGATGGCGGTTGGTCAGCCTGTCGATGTCATCACGCAAGAAACGATGAAAGAGTTGTACAACGTCGATGTGACTGTGCTAAATCATCAAGGCCGTCCAGTGATTGTTGATACGGTTTAGTGTCTTGTATTATACGTAATAAAAAACTCAATATATTGCCAGTACGAATGCCATTGCCTTCGTACCAGCACTATATTAAGCGTATTGATTTTATGTCTTAATATCTTATGTCTTAATACCTATCTGAGCTTTTGCGACGCTTTCAGTCGTTGTTGTCGACCTTTCCACCAGAGATAAACGCCCGTAATGGACAACACTGTCACAGCCAAACCTACCACTGCTAAAAATATTTGATACAGCAAATGACCGATACCATGGCTAATGTGCCCCATGTGTAAGGTCAATAACCAATGATTAGTTTTACCACCAAATGATGAGTTTTGATAACCAAAGTTCATGCGCTCAACGCTACCTGTCTTTGCACTGACCGTGATAGATGATGCACCGCCTTTTTTGCCAATATCTTTATTCGTCTTAAAGCGTAGTTGCCATTGACTGTCATCCGCAATCCAACGTATACCCAATAACTGCTGTACGCTCATGCCCTGACGTTGAGCAGCGATGTCTGCCTGCTCGCTTAAATAAGCAATGCTGTTGGTTTTATTGACCACATCAACAGTATCCAGAGCACTAATATCAGTGGCTTCAGTGCCAGCTTCGACACTAGGTGCCTTTCTCATTTTTTCAGGTAGTTTTTTTGACCTCTCTTGTCTTTCGCCTCGTCCTTCTAGCCCAACGACTGCCTGCATCACGGGTCGATAGACTTGCTGTAAATTAAAACCGACACTCGACCAAGCGATGACAAATAAAATACCCCAAAGCCATAATCCAAAGGCATGATGCAAATCATAATTGAGTTTAAACAGGTTACTCTTGGTACGAATTTTCCATGCTGGCAACCAACGCTTTAGAAATGACGCACGTTTTTTAGCGGATTGTTTTTTCTGCGTCTTTTTCTTTTTAGCAGCTCTAGGAAAGGTCAAATAAAAGCCAATAAAGCAATTAATCGTCCAAACGAGCGAGACAATACCCAATATCAACTTGCCAATATCATCAAGCAACAAGTCACGATGTAGCCAAAACACTTTCCACATAGTATTGCGCCATGCCCACTCATCCCTATCACGAGTACCGATGATATCGCCTGTATAGGGGTGAACATAAACTTCTTGAAACAGTGCTTTTGGTTGGTTTTGGGTAGCCTTACCTCGGACTCTGTCTACCGAAAACACCGCAGCCCGATCAGCTTCTATTGAGGTTGGCATACTAGAAAAAGTATGCTGAGGATATGCACTGATGACCCTATCATGAAGCGTGGCAATAGGCAGTTGCGGTGTTTCTTGGACATCAACTTGAGCCAGCTTATGATTGAAGACATCATCCAATTCCTCATGAAATGCCAATAGCGTGCCAGTAATACCAGCGATAATTAAAAAAGCGGCCATGGCAAGACCAGTATAACGATGAATCCAAAGGCAGCTATAGCGAATATTAAATGACATAAATGAATCTGCTGTTATATTATGATAGTTATTGATTAAATGACTAGAAATACTTGTTAAAAGAAATTACTGACAGCACAAAAGGTCTGAACTGACAGTTCAGACCTTTTTAATTAAACAGACCTTGTGCCTACCGATTAGAAGTCAACGCTAACGTCGAACACATAAGTACGTCCTGGCTCATTAAACGTACGTGCACCAGCATTCGTAGCAGTACCTTCACGATAAACACCCGTATCAAACAAGTTTTTGACACCAGCCCCAACGGTTATACTCTCATTCAAATCATAACGAGTACCAATATTAGCAATGGCATACGGCTCGCGGTCAAGCGCCAAAGTATTTAGCTCATCATCTGTGGTCACTGAACGCTTAGGAGCCTCAATCGCGCCATAGTAGCTCACATCAAAGTCAGCATTCCAACGCGGCGTAATATCCCAATCGACACCCGTGTTCACAGTGAACTTAGGAATAAGCGATAATGGCTCGCCATTGTCTTTTCGCTCTGAACGGATGTTGCCAGTGATATTAGAAGACCATGAAACATTGTCAGTGACTGGTACTTGTACAAAACCTTCTAAACCTTCGACAATTGCCTCGCCTTGATTGTCCCATTGAAAGATAGAACGGTTCGTCGCTGTATCTACCGCCACACGATCCGTACCAGCACCAATGCGGTTATCATAGGCATTGTGATAATAAGTCAAGCCAGCATTCAGCCCAGTACCATCGTCATAAGTAAATGTCAGCTCTTTATTCCAAGAGGTTTCATTTTCTAGGTCAGGGTTACCTAAAACCTGACAACCTCTTTCATCACGAGGTACCCAAGATGGGCAACCACCACCACGAGTGTAGTAAATATAGTTTGGGTCAAGCTGGTACAGCGATGGCGCTTTAAATGCACGACTGACACCTGCCTTCACGGACCAGTCAGGGCTAAAGTGCCATGTGGTATTGATACTAGGCGACCAGTTACTACCAGCTTCGCTATGATAATCAAAGCGTAAGCCTGGCGTGACATACCAATCAGGCGTGATCTCATAGTTATCTTCTAAATAAGCACCGACGAGATAGGCATCTGAGGTTGGATCGCGCTTGTCAGGGTCGGTCTCTACATCACCAAACTCAAAACCATCATCAAATGTCATATCAGATACCACAGGGTTATCCAGCTTTTCACCGCGGAACTCACCACCAGCAGTCAAGGTATGACGGTCAAAATAGATATCCCACTCTGACTTAGCATTTAGCGTGTCGTAGGTTGCCTCTACCCATTCAAAATCCTCTCCGTCTTCAGGTAGCTGAATTTGTCCTTCACCACCGCCCGCACTACCTTCACCCAAGCGCTCATTAATGGTTCGAGTGTACTCAATGAAACTGTTACTACTAGCATCATCATACTCACCGCGATGCGTGATCGCCGCGCCATAACGCTGCATCTTATTGGTTGTTTCGCCTTCTAACTCATCTAACAAACCTTCGTTCACGGTTTGGAACAATGAGTCACCTACCCAGCGATTCTCTTGGCGGCTATAATTGACCTCAACACCGACCGTATTCATCGCATCCATTGCGTACTCGAACAATTGACGCGCGTCGATATTTTCAACACCTTCAGTACCCGCTGCTAGCGAGGCGGCCGGACCACTGCGCCCATCAACAATCTGTGCGTCTGACGCATTGATATAAGGATCGTCCCCTTCACTATCGTGGTAACCAAGGGTGGTACGTGAGGACAGCTTATCAGTCAACGGACCAGACATATTGACGTTAGTACGCCAGCTGCTGCCTTCTAGATCGCTCTCTGGTGCCTCATAGTGACCAGTCACAGAAAACTCTGACTCAGTCGGGCGCTTAGTGATGATGTTTACTACGCCGCCCATACTTCCAGAGCCATAGCGAGCGGCTGCTGGACCACGCAATACTTCAATGCTCTCGATGGCGCTTGGCGGTACCCACTGCGAGTCACCACGCGTGTCTTGCTCATTACCACGACTAGGTCGTGAGGAATTGCGAGAAGTGACAGGACGACCATCGATCAAGATAAGCGTGTTGTTTGGTCCCATACCACGCAAGTCGATTTGACGCTGGTTACCACGTTGACCTGATGTTGATGATCCTGACAGATTCACACCTGGCATCTTACGTACAATTTCTGAAATATCATTAGATACTGATGCTTTTTCGATGGCTTCTTCACTAATGACAGACAGCCCTGCTGCCTGCTCTAACTCCTCTCTTGCCGCTCGTACCACAATAGTATCTAGTGTCGTCGTAGGCATCGCTTCTTGCTCGGTCGCTCCTTGAACTGATACCTCGTCACTCTCCGCAGCAACAGCCGTGCTACTGAGAATGGATACCACAGCGATACTTAGCAAAAGCTTACCCGTCACGACGCGTTGAAGGTTTTTTGGAGAAGTGATGACTGAAGAATCAGAGCAACCTGATTGGTTTGACATAAATAATATTCCTTGAAGCGCTCAGTTTCCTTAATACCTATTTGTCTCACCGTCAGTGAACGGTTTTAGCCACTTTCTATGCAATGCTATTGATACATTCTCGGTGCAAGCACACACAAGTAGACGTATTCGCAAATACGTATGCTACTAAAAAATAGCTAAATATCGCCAAGAGGCTCAAATATGAATATAGGGCAAATGAATGAAGGCATGTACTGAGTAGGGTTAAAAGTTTGATGAAGCTATAACTGGCATTGGCCAACGAATTAAATATTTATCGCAATAAAGTCTCTATAAACAGAATAGAGTGAAGAGCTATTAACTGTTCTGTAATGAACGAAACACACTTTAGCAAGATAAATATAAGAATGCAAACATTAATGATAATTATTATCATTAATGTTTGCATTCTTATATTTGGAGTTTATTAGCGGTGTAATTAATGCTCAATATATCTATAGAAATGTCTAATAACTTGAGACATATAAATGAGTTTCGATGATATCTCGCCGTTGTTTAAAGTATTGGCGTCACGCTCACATACGATTTAACTTATATACTATCTATACGGTACTGATCTTCTAGCAAGCGAGCGACTTAACATCTACTCTTATATAAACCGCACTCTCAAAAATCTCGTAAAAAAAGCCAGCTACCATGTAAGACAGCTGGCTTTATAAGTACGATTAGACTTAATTTAGATAAGCTACATTAGAATTGATACGTTAAAGACGTTTTGATATTGCGCCCCATGTCGAAATCAGTAGAAGCATCATTGGTCGCATTTAAACGAGATGAGTGATTAGCATATGTTTCATCAAAGATGTTGTACACGCCTAGTGTCGCTTTGATACCTTCGATCTGAGTTGGTGTATAAGTCATAAAAATATCGTGGACATCGTAGCTCGGCTTAGTATCTTGATTATTATCTGTAATCGATGACACATAAGTACTGCGCCAACCTAGATCAACGATATCAGTTGGTGCATAATTTAAGTTGACCATGTAGCGATCACCCGAGTCCGCACTACCGCCGCTCACTGATGGGATACTATCGCCTGTCTTATCACCTTCACTACGGGCACGCGAATAGCTTAGTCCCATACCAAAGTTACGAGTCGTATAATTAGCTGCTAGCTCAACTCCTTTGATTTCATAGTCTTCATCGCTGTTGATTGTACCTTGGCAATCTTGCAAATTACCCGATGAACCGCGCACACCAGTCTCACAGTTCAGACCATATCGACCCGCGCGATCACCTGTTCTGATAAATTGCTGATAGTTTTCAATATCAGTGATGAAGTATTTACCACTCAGTTGTAGAGCATCATCAGCAATCGTTAAATCGCGCAATGTCGTTGCAATACCAACCTCAGCATTAGAGCCTTCTTCTGCTTTTAGATCGTTATTGGTATAAGTTCCTGCTCCGTCATCATTAAAAACAGTTTGGCTTAAGTCTGGACCATTAAATAGCTGCGTATAGCTAGCAAATACTTGGGTGCGTGGGGCAATCTCATAACTAGCAGCCAATGCACCAATAACGTTGTCATATGTTTTGCCACCAGAGACAAACTCTGGAGATTCATAACGGTCATAGCGCACACCTGGCGTCAAAGACAGTTTACCCATTTGCCATTGGTCTTCTAAATATATAGAGGTATTGGTTGCTTCATCACCACCTCTTCTTTCAAAGTCTCTGGATAAATCAGACTCTTTTTTGTAGTGTTCAACACCCGTGATGAGTTTATGAGTGCCTTTAATACCTTCAATAACGCCACTGTCAATCAAGCTAGTATTCTGAATTTTACCGCCTGTCGTTTTTACCGTTGCATCAAACTCATAACGCCCTACATTATCAGAATCACGCAATATTTGCGTCTCTGTGTGGTAGATATTGGTATCAACATCTATCAACTGGTTTGCAGGATTATAAGTATGATCGAGCGTATAGGTATCTCGGCTTATCTTCTGCGGTATTGGTTCATCAGACAGGCTAGGGAAATCTGGGCGAAATGGAAAGATACCATCTTTTTCAGTACGGCTAAAACTGGCACCAACGTGGTGAGCATCCGTGATATGAGCACCCGCTTTCAATAAGATATTTTCGCTTTCACTATCCTCAAAAAGCTCACGACCGCTGCCATCTTCACCAGAGCTAGTATCGCGCTTACCATAGTAAGCAAGTAGGTCCACATTTTCTGTTGGCGCGCCATACACGGTAGCTGAAGTTAATAGTTCATCATTATTGCTACCATAACCCACATTGACTTTAGCACCGATTTTTTGATTAGGTTTGAGCAAATCTGCCGCATCAACGGTTTCGAACGCAACCGCACCACCAAGAGCATCATTACCTAGTGTTACCGAGTTATTACCAACAGCGACTTCTGCTTGTTTTAGCAAGTCAGGATCGATAGTGATATCACCCATATGATAGAACAACGCACCTTCTTGGCGGGCGCCATCAATCGTTACTTTTAGATTGGTATCATCAAGACCACGTACACGAATACGTTGGTTGACCGATGATGTACCACCTACGCTTACTCCTGGTATCACATCCAAAAAGTCGTTTAAATGGCTGGCTTGTGCAGCTGGAGTGTAGTCATCTATGTAGACAGAGTCTTCTTGTACAGCGTCACGTACTGAGCTATTTGCTGTTACAGTGATAGTCTGTAACGTTGTATTTGGCACGTCTGATGCCGTTGCGGCACTAGCAGCCTGTGTCCACAATACAGCGGCAACACCTATAGACAATACTGTCAATTGACTAGATAGCTTTGACAACTTCACTTCGCGCATAACAAACTCACTTTATTTACTATAAGAAATTAGAATTATTTTTAAAAGTTACTGTCAAACAACTTTTTAAATAGTGCCTATCGAAATACTCGGAACCTCAAAAACACTTATATACGAATAACATTATAAATATTAATGATAATGATTAGCATTTAAATAATGAAAAGCATAATAACTAAGTATTAACAATTTGGCAATAAATAATATTAGAAATTTCTATCGTGAATATTCTTTATAGGTAAAATGCACAAAACGATACTAGAGCACTGGTGCATACCACCTTTGATACTCTGCTAGTTACCGCTATAGACTATAAACGTGTCAAGTCAGCCTTTATTTTTCGAGTAAATTACCAACGATTTTGCCTATCACTTGTTTTTATTGTACTACTGTACTAGAATACTGAAACAAGATAGTCCTTTGGAGGACATTCGCTCAGTAAGCGATCTATCTACTTTCTTTGGCTAAGACTACTTATTATGACTACCGATCCTTATCAGAGCTTAGTAAAACATTTGACAAACTGTACTGATAGCACAGATATCGAAGCATTACTCAGTGCACTACTGACTGATAAAGAACAGCACGATATCGCCAATCGTATACGTATTTTTGACTTGCTGGATCGCGGTATCACCCAACGTGATATCTCCGAGCAATTAGGAGTTGGTATCGCCACTGTGTCTCGCGGTGCTAAGGCCAAACAGAGCCACGATGTCAGCGCATTACTGACGACTCATAGAGACTGCTCTTAAGCACTCTGACGATACCATTTAGTTTTTTACTCTCACATTTATCAATCGACACATATTTGAATCTTTTCGGACTTTGTTATGACCTCTATTACACGCATACAGACTAAACCTGCACCTATCGATATCCCGAGCAAGCCTCAGCGTATCAAGCTGACGCAAGATATCGATTTCTTTGCACTATTCAAGCGTATCGAAAGTGCTTTTGATACCTGCTATTTGCTCGAATCGTTAGGCGAAGACAGCCATATCTCGCGCCATCACGCGATTGGTTTTGACCCTGTCACCACCATAGCAGCATTAGATCGCAACACACTTGCGATTACCGATAACCAAACTGCTGAGACAAGTTACTATCAAACCGATAACCCTTATCAACTGCTGCGCGATATAACGCCGCAACATGTCATCGCTCGTGATCAAAGTGGTGGTCTGGTCGGTTATTTAGGTTATGACTGTGTAAACTTTTTTGAACCAAGCCTTAATGCAAAGGCCAGCGAAGACTTTGAACCATTCAAGTTTGGCGTCTATCTAGATGGATTGACGCTAGATAAAATGACTGGAGAAATCTTCTATTTTTATTACCCGACCGATCAACAAGAAAACCGCATCGAGCAAATCAAAGCCCTACTCGATGAACCAACGCCTAGCTATGATGCACCCAAAATTGAGTTCTTAGGTGATGGTATGAGCCAAGAGGAGCATGCCAATGTGGTCATGCAAGTCAAAGAAGACATCATCTCTGGTCGTATCTTTCAGTGCGAAGTCGGCTTCAAATCTAAGTATCGTATCGTTGGTGACAAAATGCCGATTTACGAAAAACTGCGTGCCGTCAATCCATCGCCGCACATGTATTTTATGAAATTTGCTCAGCAGTGCATCATTGGTGCTTCTCCTGAACTGCTGTTCCGCTTGCGTCAGGGTGAAATGGAAACCTATCCGCTCGCAGGAACTGCCAAGCGCGGCGCTGATGTGATCGAAGATCGTAAGCTTGCTCGTGCCTTGCTCAACGATGATAAAGAGATTGCTGAGCACAATATGTTGGTCGATTTACATCGTAACGATATTGGCCGTGTGGCACGATTTGGGACGGTAAAAGTACGTAGTTTGATGGATATCAAACGCTTTTCTCACGTGCAGCATATATCGTCTGAAATCGTTGGTATTTTGCACCCGAACGAAGATATGTTCAGTGCCCTTGCCAGCAACTTCCCTGCTGGTACCTTATCAGGCGCACCTAAAGTAGAAGCTATCAAAGTAATTAACGAGCTAGAGCCAGATGGTCGCGGTGCTTACGGCGGTGCATTAGGATCGTTTAATTTCAACGGTGACTGTATCTTCGCCATTCCTATTCGTAGTCTCTTCATTAGTGGCGAGTCTGCCTATGCACAAACTTGCGGTGGCAACGTTTATGACTCAAATCCAGCCGATGAGTACCTAGAGATTCAGCGCAAACTGTCTGCAATGAAAGTCGTATTAGACAGCTTTATGCAGCCATAACTGGTATCAACTGTAATTAGTCTCTTGACTATATCTTACCTAGCTATATTTTTACAAAAGAGTTTATGACCCATGAATGTTTTAATTATCGATAACTACGACTCGTTTACCTTTAACCTCTACCAATACGTGGGCGAGATTTTACAGACTTTAGGCAGTGATGAAGAAGCCAGCGTCATCGTTAAACGCAATAACGAAATCACCTTAGCAGATGTACAAGCGATGAATCTCGATAGAATCATTATCTCACCTGGCCCTGGCTCCCCGGATGATCCAGCGTATTTCGGTATTTGTAGCGAGGTCATTGAGACACTAGGTAAGACTGTACCATTACTAGGTGTCTGCTTGGGTATGCAAGGCATCGCTCACGTATTCGGTGGTGACGTCATACGTGCCAGTGTACCGATGCATGGCAAGGTTTCATCGATTCGCCATGATGGTGCTGGTATATATCAAGGCTTACCACAAGAGCTTGAGATTATGCGCTATCACTCACTAGTGGTCAAAGCCGACACGATTCCAAGTTGCCTGACGATCACTTCAGTGGTCGCCAATGACAGCCGTGCTGAATTAAGCTTTGCCGAATCAGCATTGACTGGTGATGAAGTTATGGGACTGGCTCACAAGGACTATCCGATACAGGGTGTACAGTTTCACCCTGAATCATTTGCCACTGAAGGCGCTAAGCGATTACTAAGTAACTTCTTGCTACAGGTATAGATCTGTATGACTCCTCCTATGTCTGTTTCAAGCCTGAATAAGTCCAACTTACTCGGACGTACTACGTTACTCTTGAGTGTAATATTGGCTACTTCTGTCAGCTCAGCGGTAGAACCTGTACAGGCAAACTTTATACTAGGAATGGACATCCAAGGTCAACGTCTCAACCTCTATGAGAGCTGTGCAGAAGGGAGCGTGACTTGCAACAATATGCTGCTAGTCACTCCCGATTTAGGACGGCTGTTGCAGACAACACAAGAACCTAGCAAATCACCCTATGCTGTTAAGTACTACTCTGCGCAAACCAAACATAGCTTATGTAAAGATGGTGTGACCCCTTGTCGGTTTCAGGGTTATACCTTTGAGGGCGAAAATTTTGATGGGTTTATAGATACATCGAACCATAAAATATCTATAAGAAGTAAATGGACAGTCGATACTTATAGTGCCACCTACAAAGAAAATGCGACTTATTTGCCATTAGCCTCACAAGCTGCTCTGATTGATCAGATGTATAATACGTCTGATAAAGCATTGAATAAAAGTTACAGAGTAACGCGAGATGAAGTCAGACGCTTATACGGTGGAGATATGACGACTAATCTTAAAAAAGAACAGACTCAGTGGGTAAAACAGCGATCAAAAAACTGTGGGGCTGATACGGATCACTTACCAAGAACCCAAGTGGAAAAAGTGTGCTTTATTCAGCGAAATGCTCTCCGAGAGCAAACATTCTTTTCATGGATTGATTAACAGAGACTATAGAAATAAAAAATGATACGAACAGGAATGGAATATTCGTCAGTGATTCGGCATTTTTTAGATGGTCTAAGCATTGTTTAGCGAATGCTAGCTACTTTTACTTCTTTTAGATGACTATTGATTGAATTTAAGACACGCCCTAGTAGCTACTTATTCTCTTTTAGTGATAAACTGAAACAACAAACAAAAGACAGCCTTTAATCAGGTTGTCTTTTCTTATTTCAGTGTTGCTTGGAGAGATTGTATCAATAGCAATCTTACAAAACCTTATGTCACTTAGCTCCTAAGAAGAAAATAGTATGGCAAACATCGATAGCGGAACGACCCATTCGCATCAATCATGGCTAGGCACCATTCAAATCATCACGGCTGCTATTTGCTGGGGCACATTAGGTATATTCTCAACTTACCTAAACCAAATTGGATTTAGCGGTTGGCAAGTAACGATATTACGTATCGTCACGGCGGCCTTTATCGTTTTAGCCATGCTACCAAAACTGTGGCCGCATCTCATCAAATTAAAGCCAAAACAGTGGCTTGGTTTGGCGATGCAGTCTTTGATAGGCGTACTTGGTATGTCTGTCTGCTATTTTTTTGCGGTCAGTTACGTTGGTGCTGGCCCTGCCGTTGCCTTGCTCTATACCGCGCCTGTGTTTAGTTTATTGTTTTCGAAATTCTTACTGAGCGAGTCCATCACTCGTAAATCAGTGTTGCTAGCACTCATGGCAGTGTTCGGTGTGGGCTTAACGATGTTAGGCGAGCAAGCAAAAGTTAACTGGGGTATTCTACTCGGCCTGTCAGCAGGAATGTGTTATTCGCTATATGGCGTATTAGGCAAGCGCGCGATGCATTACGCTCACCCCGCTCCCTTGGTATTTTTCACCTCTATTATCATTAGTGCTGGCGTATTACTATTCTTACCTGAGACTTACAACACTTATGATCAGCTAGTAAGCCTTCCCTTAATGACTTGGGGTTACGTGTTGGGATTGTCATTGTTAGGAACGGTTGTGCCATTTGGTCTATATATGAAAGCATTGGAAAAACTGCCTGCCACTCGTGCATCGGTGTTTACGATTTTTGAGCCATTGACTGCGATTGCACTTGCTATGCTGTTACTGCATCAATCTTTGTCTTGGATTCAGTATCTAGGCGTGGCGCTTATTTTGCTAGCAGCTTTACTGAATGCTGTGTTAAATGGTACCGCTCCTCGCGTCCCTCGTTGGTTAAAACAACGACAAAAGATATAGTGTTACTGGCTGCTTATACAAAATATATTGGACTTACTTTGACAAAAAAAAGCCCCAACCATGGCATCATGATTGGGGCTTCTTGTTTTATTACTTACGCAAAAACAAACGTTTTTACTGCTCAATACGTTGCAAAAATGCCTGTGTACGAGGGTGCGTTGAGTCTTCAAACAGCTGCTTAGCACTGCCTTCTTCGACCACATGGCCGTCCTCAATCAGTACCACATGATCGGCCACATCGCGGGCAAAGTTGATTTCGTGCGTCACCACGACCATCGTCCAACCTTCAGACGCTAACTGTTTCATGGTCTCAAGCACATCTTGTACCAATTCTGGATCAAGCGCAGAGGTTGGCTCATCAAACAGTAGTAAGGACGGCTCAATAGCAAGCGCACGAGCAATACCAATACGCTGCTGCTGACCACCAGATAACTGGAATGGATAAAGATCCGCCTTGTCTGACAGCCCAACTTTCTCTAATAGTACGAGAGCCTGCTCACGGGCTTGTGCTTTAGTTTGTCCTTGTACCACTGTCGGCCCAAGCATTAGGTTTTCAACCGCTGTCTTATGTGGGAACAAGTTATAAGACTGAAATACCATACCTGACTTGCGCTGTAGGGCTAGTAGTGATTTTTTGCTTGGCTTAGTCGCAAAGTCGACGCTCAAACTATCGTCATCAAAAGCAATCACACCTTGATCAGGAATCTCTAGCGCATTTAAACAACGCAAAAAGGTGGTTTTACCCGATCCTGAAGGCCCTAATATTACGACTACCTTGCCTTTGTTTATGGTCAAGTCGATGCCTTTTAGCACCTGATTGCCACCGAAGGCTTTATGAATATTAGTGACTTTGATCATAAAAATTCCTGTTGTACTGGTCTCTATTTGTGACTTGTTTATTCGTGAGCACTTGTATAACTAATAATTCTGCAGCTAATGAAATATGGCTAATAACTATTCAACCATCAATTATTTTGCCACATAACGATCTAGCCTAGTTTCAAGCTTGCCTTGGATAAAGGTCAAGAATAGACAGATACCCCAGTAGATAATCGCCGCTTCTGTATAGACCAACATAAACTCATAGTTACGAGCCGTGATAATCTGCGCTTGTTTGAATAGCTCAGTGACCAATACCAGTGACGCCAGTGAGGTATCTTTTACCAAACTGATAAAGGTATTAGACAACGGCGGCACCGATACTCTAAGTGCCTGCGGTAAAATCACGTGACGAAAAGTCTGTAGATATGTCAAGCCAACCGTCGAGCCAGCTTCCCACTGCCCTTTTGGTATCGATAAAATCGAAGCACGCACTGTCTCCGATGCATACGCACCGATGTTCAAAGAGAACGCAATAATTGCAGAGGGAAAAGGATCAAGTTTTACCCCGACACTTGGCAGACCATAGAAAATAATAAACAGCTGAACCAGCATCGGTGTACCGCGAATTGCGGACACATAGATACGGGCAAGCCGATAAATGACTTCATGGAACCAACTTGCGCGCGGAACGATACGAATCAATGCTACTGTCAGTGCAATGGCTATACCAATCGTAAACGATATCAATGCCAGCGGTATCGAATAATAAATACCGCCTTTGAGCATCGGCCAAAACGACGAGATGACAATCTGCGCTCGATCAGGACTCATAAATGGCAATACTGCCAATAAGTCCGCGAACCATGATGTAGACATTACAGAAGCTGACATGATAGAAACTGACATTATTTTTGTTGACTTATATCAGCACCAAAGAACTCTTCACTAAGCTTAGTGAGTGTGCCTTCATCAGCCAATTCAGCCATTGCTCCATTCAGTTTTTCTACGACTTCATCGTCCCCTTTAATAAGCACTAGGCCTGAGCCACGTAACTCACTAGCAGGTGCCGTCAGTTTGATCTCAAGATTTGCATCTGGGAATTTTTTGAGATAATCCAATACTGCTAGATTGTCGTTCATCGTAAAGTCAGCACGATCTTGCTTCACTAATTGAATCGCTTGCGCCATACCATCAACAGGAACAATCTCTGTGCCATAACGTTCTGCAAGCTCACCATAGTTACTGCTAAGTGATTGCGCAGTACTTAGACCTTTTAGACCTTCCCACGAGCTATAACGATCGTCATCGGTAGGTGCCAAGACTACCGCACCTGACCAGCTATAAGCCGTTGCTTTGTCATACTTTGCTTTACGCTCAGGCGTGGTCAAACTAACTTGGTTAGCCACCATATCGAAACGTCCTGAATCCAAACCTGCCAACATCGCATCCCATTGGGTTTCTTTGAACTCAACGTCGACGCCTAGTTTATCAGCGACTGCACGCGTGACTTCAACATCATAACCTGTTAGTTCGCCACTCTCATCATGGTACGTGAATGGAGGGTAAGTACCCTCTGTACCGACGTTGATAGTGCCGCCATTATTAATACGTTGTAGCAAATCAGAACCGCCTGTAGCAGTGCTGTCAGTCGCACTGGTATCGGCTTCATTGGTAGTAGATTGACCACAAGCAGCAAGGAACATGGTGCTAGCAGCAAGGGCTAAGAGAGTACGACGTTTCATAAGACGTCCTTATAAAGAGTGAATGAATAAAGTAAAAATGCACAGTGCTAATGAAAAGCAGATGATTAATAAAATACATAATGCTAATAAATAAGGCAAACCGGCACGAGAGAACAGTGCAAACCGTCCTACGTTATTCGGCGTTGGTTGCCCGATTTGAGGCTATTTAGGCTATTTTTCAACACCTTTTCTATATTATATTTTAATTTGTAACGATTGTTCAAATATTATAGCAGCTATTGAGTAAGTCGGTTCTAAAGTAGGCTAATGGCAACGGCGATTCAACTAAATAGCCGCTTACGGATATAGTAAATTACATTGAACGTAACAACGTACAAAACCAGTGAGCATATACAAGGTCTGTGCTACAACTCACCCGAGAATTGATAACGATCACCAGCATGCCACATTTTTACAAAGGTAACGACCTGACCTGCTGAGTAAGTTTGCCGACGCAACACAAGCGTTGGTGACTGCGGCGCAATTTGCAAAAATTCAGCAATATCGTCAGGAGCTGCTAATGCTCGAATAGTGTAGCTACCGATCTCTAGAGGGCTTTTGGCAATTAAGTAATCACTGGTATTGACCACACTAAAATCTTGATCGATAAACTCTGGTACTTTTTTGGCATCGACCCAGCGTTCCTCAAACTGTATGGGCTGACCATCAGCAAAGTGAATGATCTTTACTTCATATAGTACAGGTGTATCGCTAGCGTTCGTATGAGCACTTGTATTAAAAGGCGCGGTTATTTCATCTATGCCAAACTTACGACGCAACTCATTATCAAGCATATCAGCGGTAATCGCACGCTTACTCACGACCTTTGCCTCATAGTCGCGATTGGCAGATTTTAAGTCTTCAGCAATATTGCGCACTTCTACAAAGGTATGATTAAACTGCTGCTGCGCGACAAACGTTCCCGATCCCTGCCGGCGCTCTAGCACCCTCTCCTCGCTCAACTCTTTTAACGCGCGATTGACCGTCATTCGAGACACACCAAACTCTTCAGCCAGTGCCATCTCTGTCGAAATCGCGTTCCCTGCTTGCCACTTACCAGAATGAATGTTGTCTAGTATGGCATCTTTGATGCGTTGATACGCTGGAATCGTCTTTGTCATATCCGCCTTTAACTGTAAGTTGTACTAATCACAATGGCCACATGATATCACGAGACTAGAGTACAAGCCTTAGTCAAAATGTCTAAGCGTTTAGTCTTAACCGAGTTAATCACAAAAATAATGTGGCTATCCATAAAAAAACCTTGCATGAAAAAAGCATCTTTGATAATTTGTATATACAACTTTACAGCAGTACTAGAAAATCTGTTCTATTAATTCGATATTTATATGAATTCACGTAGAAAACTAGCCTGACTGTAAAACACATACTCTGATTACTTTATCGCCCTACTTGCTATCACAAGGATATGATCATGACTACTGAACATGGAACCAACACAGAAACTAAGCTGACTCGCCGTGATGAGAGCCGCGAAATCGCCGCGCCCACTGGCAGTACCCTACATTGCAAAAGCTGGCTGACCGAAGCGCCGTATCGCATGCTACAAAACAACTTGCATCCTGACGTGGCCGAAAACCCAAAAAGCCTAGTCGTCTATGGTGGTATCGGACGCGCAGCCCGTAACTGGGAAAGCTATGACCAAATCTTAGAATCACTAAAAAAATTAGAAGAGGATGAAACGCTGCTAGTGCAATCTGGTAAACCTGTCGGCGTATTTCAAACACATGAGAATGCACCGCGTGTCTTAATTGCCAACTCCAACCTTGTACCGCGCTGGGCGACATGGGAGCACTTTAACGAGCTGGATCGTAAAGATCTATTTATGTACGGTCAGATGACTGCGGGTAGTTGGATTTATATTGGTACGCAAGGCATCGTCCAAGGTACATATGAGACCTTTGTGGAAGCTGGTCGTCAACATTATGACGGTAGCTGGGCGGGTCGTTGGATTTTGACTGCGGGTCTTGGTGGCATGGGCGGCGCGCAGCCACTAGCCGCGACTTTTGCTGGCGCAACCTCGTTAAATATCGAGTGCCAACAGTCTAGTATCGACTTCCGCTTGCGTACTGGTTATGTCGACAAGCAAGCCGATGACCTTGACCACGCTTATGAGTTAATCAAGCAACATACCGATGCGGGTGAAGCCGTCTCTATCGCCCTACTTGGTAATGCTGCAGATATCTTGCCCGAAATGGTCAAGCGCGCTAATGCTGGTGGCATGAAGCCTGACTTGGTCACCGATCAGACCTCAGCACATGACTTAATTAATGGTTACTTGCCAGCTGGCTGGACAGTAGAAGAATGGAAAACTGCCCAAGAAGATCCGACGCAGCATGCAACATTGACTAAAGCCGCTGCCCAGTCTTGTGCCGCACATGTACAGGCAATTTTGGACTTGCAAGCGATGGATATTCCAGCAACCGATTACGGTAATAATATCCGTCAGGTTGCGTACGATGAAGGGGTCAAAGATGCCTTTAACTTCCCAGGCTTTGTTCCTGCTTATATTCGTCCACTATTCTGCCAAGGTAAAGGCCCATTCCGCTGGGTAGCGCTATCAGGCGATCCAGAAGATATCTACAAAACCGATCAAAAAATCAAAGAGCTATTCCCTGAAAACAAACACGTCCATCGCTGGTTAGATATGGCAAAAGAGCGCATTCAGTTCCAAGGCTTGCCTGCTCGTATCTGCTGGTTAGGGCTTGGTGAACGTGATAAAGCAGGTTTGGCATTCAATGAAATGGTCAAAAATGGTGAGTTAAAAGGCCCGATTGTCATTGGTCGTGACCATTTAGACACAGGCTCTGTTGCCAGTCCAAACCGCGAGACAGAGAGCATGAAAGATGGCTCAGATGCGGTATCTGACTGGGCACTATTGAACGGCATGCTGAACGTGGCAGGCGGCGCAACTTGGGTATCACTACATCATGGTGGCGGCGTTGGCATGGGTTACTCGCAGCACTCGGGTATGGTCATCGTTGCAGATGGTACGGACGCTGCAGCCAAACGCTTGTCACGTGTATTAGTTAATGACTGCGGCTCAGGCGTCATGCGTCATGCTGATGCAGGTTATGAATTAGCGATTAAAACAGCGAAAGACTATGGTTTGAATCTGCCAATGGTTAAATAGTTTGTCTCTTGTCCTTATACGCTGTAACTAGGTATAAGGGCATTATCGGCGTTTTATCAAGGAGGATAATATGATTGAGCAAAATACAGCATCTGATCTACACGATGAAAATGCAATGCCATCGTCAAAAAAACTGCTATCACCTACTATTGCTCTCATACGGCTAATCGTATTCAGTGCCATCGGTTTGGTGATGTTTTTTGTACCATTTACCATTGGTGAAAAAAGCACGATTTTGTTCGATCATGGCGCAACCTATCTGGTTACGCAGCAGCACACCCTATCTGTGACATTATTATTTTTACTCATGCTCTATGGCGTGAGTAAGCCATTTATCGATGGCTCATGGCGTAAAAACATCACTTACATGATTATGACTGCCTTCAAAGCCATTGGTCTGATATTGGCAGTGATGTATGTGGCTGACATAGCACCTGCCTTTATGATGGAAAAGGACATGCTGCCATTTTTATTTGAAAAATTGGCTCTACCAGTCGGTATGATTGTACCGCTTGGGGCATTGATATTGGCATTCTTGGTTGGTTTTGGCTTATTAGAAATGGTTGGTGTGCTCATGCAGCCAATCATGAAACCTATTTGGAAAACCCCAGGTTCATCAGCGATTGATGCCGTAGCCTCCTTTGTTGGTAGCTACTCTATTGGATTGCTCATTACCAATCGTGTGTACTTGCAAAAGCAATATTCAGCGCGTGAAGCCATTATCATTGCGACTGGGTTTTCAACTGTATCAGCGGCGTTTATGGTGATTGTTGCCAAAACGCTTGGCCTGATGGAGTTCTGGAACGTGTTCTTTTGGTCTACGCTAGTGATCACTTTTGTTGTTACTGCAATTACTGCTCGTATTCCGCCTATCAGTCTCTTTGATGATAATGTCGAACGCCCCGCTTTCAACCATAAACGTGGTACACGATTGGCTGCAGCGTTTGATTTGGGTTTATCCACTTCCCGCCGTGCAACCGACCTCAAACAAATATTATGGTCTAACTTCCGCGACGGTCTAACGATGGCAGCTGCGATTGTGCCCTCCATCATTGCTGTTGGCTTGACAGGCTTACTATTAGCGAAATATACACCTGTCTTTGACGCATTAGGCTTGCTTCTTTATCCATTCACATCGCTTGGCGGCTTACCAGAACCGCTAGTTGCAGCTAAAGGGATGTCAGCAGGATTGGCTGAAATGTTCCTGCCAGCATTATTACTGAGCAATGCTGACATATTGACGCGTTATGTGGCAGGGGTAATCTCCATCAGCAGTGTACTGTTTTTTTTCTGCCATGATTCCATGCGTGCTTGCTACTGAAATCCCTATCTCTGTTGGCAAAATGGTCATCATTTGGTTTGAGCGCGTGGTACTCAGTATTTTGTTGGCTGCGGCTTTTGGTCATTTAGCAATATACTTCAGTTGGATTGGCTAAAAAATTCAAACCTGACAATCCCTATCACGATCGCTAAAAACACTTAAAACACGCCATTTTAGTAAAGATATGAATTAAAAATAATATAGCCCCTATGGCTATGCAACTAGGATTATCCCTATGAACGATATCAAACCGTTAACCCTACACCCTCGCCAGCTTAGCTTTGCGATGCTGCGTGATATTTATAATCAGCCTGTCATATTGACACTGCCTGAGAGCGCTTACGAGGCAATAGATGCCTCGCACGAAGATGTACGAACCATCATTGCGCGAGACAAAAGCGCTTATGGTATCAATACTGGTTTTGGCCTATTGGCAAAAACGCGTATCAGTGATGACCAACTTGAGCTACTTCAGCGCAACCTGATCATTTCTCACTCAGTAGGCACTGGTGAAGCACTACCAGACGGCGTGGTGCGATTGATTATGGTCATGAAAGTTGCTAGCTTGGCTCAAGGTGTCTCTGGCGTACGTCGCGAAGTGGTAGACAGCTTACTTGGACTAATCAATAATCAAATCACCCCACATATCCCAGCCAAAGGATCTGTTGGCGCATCTGGTGATTTAGCGCCGTTATCACACATGACGCTTGCGATGATGGGCGAAGGCCATGTCTATGTCGACGGTAAAAAAGTACCTGCTGTTGACGCTCTAGCGCAGCATGGACTTGAGCCAATCACATTGGCAGCTAAAGAAGGCCTTGCACTTATTAATGGTACGCAAGTCTCAACCGCGCTCGCTTTGCGTGGCTATTTCTTAGCGCGTGATTTACTCGAAACCGCTACCATCGTTGGTTCATTATCGATTGATGCAGCAAAAGGTTCAGACTCCCCATTTGATGCGCGTATTCATGAAGTGCGTGGCCATCATGGTCAAATCGAAATCGCCAAAGCACACCGTCAGCTAATCAAAGGCAGTGCCATTCGTGCCTCACACGACGGCGAGCAAGACGACAGGGTTCAAGATCCTTACTGCTTACGCTGTCAGCCGCAGGTCATGGGTGCCTGTCTTGATATCATCAACCAAGCAGGGAAAACGTTACTCATCGAGTCCAACGCAGTGACTGACAACCCGCTTATCTTCAATAACGAAGACGGCCCAGTTGCCATATCAGGTGGTAACTTCCATGCTGAGCCAGTTGCCTTTGCTGCTGACATCTTGGCCTTGGCAATCGCCGAGATTGGTTCTATGTCTGAACGCCGTGTGGCCTTGCTTATCGATGCGACGCTATCGGGTGGATTACCGCCGTTCCTAGTGGATAACGCTGGAGTTAACTCAGGCTTTATGATTGCCCATGTGACCGCCGCCGCACTGGCCTCAGAAAACAAATCTATCGCTCATCCAGGCAGTGTCGATAGTATCCCGACTTCCGCCAACCAAGAAGACCACGTATCTATGGCAACCTATAGCGCCCGTCGTCTACATGAGATGGCACAAAATACCGCGACCATTGTTGGTATTGAGCTATTGGCTGCTAGTCAGGGCATCGACTTCCATCGCGGATTAGACACCTCAGAGCCGCTGACTATCGCCCACCAAAAACTACGTGAGCAAGTGACTTTTTATGACAAAGATCGTTATCTAGCCCCAGATATTGAAGCAGCTAAGCAGTTAGTATTAGACGGTACGCTTGCAGAACATTGGCAAGCACTACGCAGTGACTGGTATGAGTCTAAATAAAGATTGATTGATTAACGGAGAGCAGCGATGACGACAGCGATAACAGCAACGACTACCACACGCATTAGCCACACACCTGCTGATATGACTCAGTGGACAGGTCGTGCAGAGCCATTTGAGACTGTGCGTGCCCGCTATTGGTATCAGCTTGCTCAGCCCTATGAGAAACAACATATTGGGCTAATCGGCTTTGCCTGTGATCAAGGCGTCAGACGCAATCAAGGCCGCGTGGGTGCTAGACACGCCCCGCCATTAATTCGTCAAGCGTTTGCCACGCTGCCAGTCATCGCTGACTTGCAACAACGTTTTGATGGACAATTATCAACCTTATTGGGTGACGCTGGTGACATTCATTGTCACGACGATGATGATTTTGCCGACAGCACTCTTGAACAGGCACAAGTTAAATATGCTGATGAAGTCAGCATTATCATTAAGCAAGGTGGCTTACCCATCGGCATTGGCGGTGGTCATGCCATTGCTTATGGTAGCTTTTTGGGATTATGGCAGGCCTTAGGCAATACAAACGAAGCAAATATCAGCACAAACACAGTGCCTACTATCGGAATTATTAACTTTGATGCTCATCTTGATATTCGTCAGTCGGATGTTGCTACTTCTGGGACACCGTTTCGCCAGATTGCCGAACATCTTGATACGTATGAACAGCCTTTTTATTATTGCTGTATCGGCGTGAGTCGGTTTTCTAACACGGCGGCGCTGTTTGATCGCGCTGAGCAATTGGGCGTACAAGTCATTAGCGATGAGGACTGTCATTATAAGCCTTGGGACAAACTGGCTAAACAGGTTATAGACTTTATCAATCAGGTTGATGTGGTTTATCTGACCATTGATATGGATTGCTTGCCATCTAGTGTCGTTCCGGGGGTCAGCGCACCTGCCGCTTACGGCATTGAGATTGGGTTCGTTGAGCGCATGGTAAAAACCATCATGGCCACAGGTAAAGTAAAAATGTCTGACATTGCTGAGATTAATCCTACTTTCGATGTTGATGGTCGTAGCTGCAAAGTTGCTGCTCGACTACTAGCCACTATTGTGGGACAGCACTTACTTGTCGCTTAGATTTTACCCACAACGATCACTGACTTTACAATAATCAGGAGCATATTATGCATCCATCAAAAAACTCTGCATTGAAAAATACTACAGAACAGACACTAGATGAGCCTACTATAACGTCTTTTGATCACATTATTATTAATGCCAATATCGCGACCTTTTCAGAGCAATACGGTTTTGATATTTATGCCAATGATCAAGCTAATAGCATTCCATACGGTCAGCTGCACAATGCTGCCATCGGTATTGAAAACGGTAAAATTTCTTGGATCGGCACACAGGATCAGATCTCTGCTCATTTGTCTAAATATCAAGCTAGCCAAATCACAGATGTAGATGGTAAATGGATAACTCCGGGACTGATCGACTGCCATACGCATATTGTCTACGGTGGCAACCGTAGCAATGAATTCGAGGCGCGTTTGCAAGGCGCTAGCTATCAGGATATTGCAGCACAAGGTGGCGGTATTGTTGCGACAGTCGATGCTACACGCGCCGCCAGTATTGAATCGCTATTTGCACAAAGCGAAAAACGTCTACTCGCACTTATGAGAGAAGGTGTCACCAGTATCGAAATCAAGTCTGGTTATGGTTTGGACTTAGAAACTGAACGCAAAATGCTCACAGTTGCCCGCCAGCTGGGAGAAAAATACGACATTTATGTGAGCACCACTTATCTGGCTGCACATGCACTACCTCCTGAGTACAAGTCTCACGAGCAGGACCGCTCGGATGACTATATCGAGCAAGTCTGCGAATGGCTGCCGATTCTGCATGCAGAAGGCTTGGTCGATGCAGTCGATGGTTTCTGTGAAAATATTGCCTTTAGTAGCGAGCAAATCAGACGGGTCTTTGAAGTGGCGCGCTCATTAGATCTACCAGTCAAACTGCACTCTGAGCAATTATCTGATATAGGTGGCAGCGCTTTAGTTGCTGAATATAACGGACTATCAAGCGACCATCTGGAGCATTTATCGGAAGAAGATATCAAAAAAATGGCCGCTAGCAATACCGTTGCCGTGATACTGCCAGGGGCATTTTATACGCTACGTGACACCAAGTTGCCACCCATTGAGGCGCTACGTAAACACCAAGTACCCATGGCGCTTTCTACCGATTGTAATCCTGGCACTTCACCTCTCACCTCGCTTTTATTAACGATGAACATGGGCTGCACACTATTTTATTTGACCACTGAAGAGGTTTTATCTGGGGTTACGGTTCATGCAGCCCAAGCATTGGGGCTACCTAACAAAGGTAAAATAGAAGTCGGCTGTGATGCTGATTTAGTACTATGGGATATCGCTCGTCCTGCCGACTTGGCTTATCAGATGGGGCTAAACCCTATCCAAAGCGTTATGGTTCAAGGCACATGGCGCAAGACAGTGTAATCTTCCCACCTTGACTTATTACTAAAAAAGCCACTAGCTGACATGTTCAGCTGGTGGCTTTTCGTTTGGTTTATCTAGAGATCTTTACTAGCTCTTATACTTGTTGGCAAACGTCTCGCCTGTATTGGCATCCACATTAATACCGACGATCTCATTGCCTTTTAATAAGTCAACTTTATAATACAGAGGATGACCATCATAGTCGCGATCTGCTTCAAATTCGACCTCTAATACCATACCGCCTACGTCTTTTTCAGCGATACCTATCGCGCTCATCACATTTACTTTTGCACGGCTCTGTACGTTATAGTCGCTAATATCATCACGATCTAATTGCTCAGTATCCGTACTAACAACTGCTCCCGTAATAGCATCAACGATTACTTCGTAGCTATCGCTAGCCGTACTAAACTCTATTTCATATACGCCGTTTTCTGTTTCATCGTCGTCCTCATCATAATCGGCACCGATGAGCATACCTGATGCATTTTCGGTTGCAATCGTAATCGCTTGCTTTAGACCAACCTTGTTATCTTTTGCTGATGTGACTTCGGTAGATAGGTTTGTTTGAGCGGCTATCACAGTCGTGCTCATAGTACCCACTGTCAGCGCAACGATCAAACTCGCACCTAAAGTGTTCAACTTCATATTTTTAGACAGTTTTTCCATTGTCTTATCTCCTGCATTTGTGACTTACTTTATTCACCAAGTTGTTACGTTTCATTCATTAGTAGACTTTGGCTTCGTTATCCGTAGATATATGTTAGCTAGGTTTTCTACTCACTGTAGGATGGAAAAGTATCAAAGTGTAGTTACTTTGTTTGAGTACCCAATCTAGGTGCATTGCCGATAAAAATATTTATTTCCGATTAGCAATGGCTATTGTTTCGACAAATGTTTCGACAAAAAAATGCTGCGTGTGCCTAAAGAAAGCAAACGCAGTATCGACTATTTCAATAACTAGATGGTTGTAAGGAATGCTAGTTTAAAATACCAAATGCGACCAACGCGTCAGCCACACGTTTAAAACCAACCATATTGGCACCAGCCATATAATCAATATAACCGTTGTCAGTTTGACCATACTCTGCTGAAGCGTTTGCAGCACTATCATGGATATCTTTCATGATACCTTTTAAGCGCTCATCAACTTGCTCAAAGGTTTGATATTGACGGACAGAATTTTGAGACATTTCAAGCGCCGATACCGATACCCCGCCAGCATTGGCCGCTTTACCAGGTGCATAATGAACGCGGTTCAGACGAATATAGTCAATCGCTTCTGCAGTAAGCGGCATATTAGCGCCTTCGACCACATATTTGATACCATTTTCAACTAATAGCTTAGCGTCTGCTTCATCAACTTCGTTTTGAGTAGCACATGGAATCGCAATATCTGCCTCAAACTGCCAAGGTTTTTGTTTGGCAAACCACTCACCACCGTAGATGTCGACATACTCTGCTAGTGGTTTATGCTGTTGTTTTTGTTTTTTTAGCCAAGTTATTTTTTCTTGATTAAAACCTTTTTCATCATGCAAGACCCCTTGTGAGTCAGAGACAGTTATTGCCACACCACCAAGAGCATTCACTTTCTCGGCGGCATGCAATGAAACATTACCTGCTCCTGATATCAGCACTTTTTTACCTTTAATAACGTCATTTTGGGCGATGAGCATATTTTCTAAGAAATAGACCGCACCGTAGCCAGTCGCTTCTGTACGCATCAAGCTACCACCAAAGCCCACGCCTTTTCCTGTGATAACACCTGTAGATTCACGCGTTAAGTTCTTATACATCGCAAACATATAGCTGACTTCTCGACCGCCGACGCCGATGTCACCAGCAGGCACATCCATATCCTTGCTAACATAATGATGTAGCTCACGCATGAAAGCGTAGCAAAAACGACGAATCTCGCTATCTGTTTTACCTTTAGGGTCAAAGTCTGACCCACCTTTGCCGCCACCAATAGGCAAACCAGTTAGGGCGTTTTTAAATATTTGCTCAAAACCTAAGAACTTCAATACAGACTGATTGACAGTAGGATGAAATCTAAGACCTCCCTTATAAGGCCCTAAAGCATTGCAGAACTGCACACGCCAGCCACGATTCACTTGTACCGTGCCCTGATCATCTTCCCAATTAATCCGAAAACCAAATACCCGATCGGGCTCTACCAAACGCTCAAACACCTTTAATGTACTATACTCAGGATGCGCATCGTATAAAGGCTGAATGGTAACCGCCACCTCTTTTACTGCTTGAATAAATTCTGGCTGATGGGCGTAACGTGCTTCGACTTTTTGGATGGCTTCACTGATGCTCATATGTCTCTTCCTTAGAATAAAAGTGGTGGTAGTAATTATTGATAGTAACTATTTACATCGACGCCATAACGTATGCGAGTAGATAAGAGGACTATAAATGTTGATGTAAAACTGAAAACGCCCCTATACAAGATATGCATAGAGACTAATGGGATTAGAGTAGCTGACTAAATTTGTCTTTTTATAGCGGATTTAGAGGTGACAACATTTTTTATCTCATAAATATATATCATCTTTAATGCTTATAAGTCTAGTAAATATCTTCGTCATAAGCATCTATAAGCAATTTTTGTTGGCTAAATTTTAGCAGTTCCGTTTAATAGCAAAGGCGGACATTAATTGATAGTTACAAAAAAGTTTCTATTCGAAAATACAAAGTACTTTGATAAATTTCTAACCGTTCATCAACCAAACATTATAAAAAAACGGTTACCTGCCTTAAAAAATACGGTTAAGAGGTGGTTATTTGATGATAAAAGGCAAAAAAGTCCGAAAAATTTACTTTTAATTGAGTAAGTATATATCAATATTATTGGTAAGGAATTATAATACCTTTCTTAAAACAAGGATATTTTTGACTAACTTTGTTAGCTCATCAATAAAAAACCACACACCAGTACAGAGAAAGCGATATGCGTACAGATTCATTTCAGCAGATATTGGAAGACTTAAACAGTTCATCAGCAGATGTAGAAGCATCTGCCCTAATCTCTAACGATGGTCTTATGATTGCTTCAGCTCTACCAACCGGCGTGGATGAAGATCGCGTGGGTGCTATGTCAGCCGCATTATTGTCATTGGGCGACCGTGCAGGCCGCGAGTTGGCACGCGGTAGTATCGATCGCATTATGATTCAAGGCGAAAAAGGCTATGTCATTATGACCTCATCAGGTGATGAAGCCGTACTTACCATCATGGCAAAACCCAATGCCAAACTTGGCTTGATATTTCTAGATATTAAGCGCGCCTCAGAAGCGTTGGCAAAGCTCATTTGATTAGCGGTTAACGAGTGAGTTTAGGCTTTTTGATAAGTACTATATCTATTCGCTTGTTAATCCTTATGAATATTAATCATTATAAA
>NZ_JBQSVM010000006.1:0-108439 GCF_052376235.1 Psychrobacter sp. AOP7-A1-24
ATACTAAAAACTACCGACACTTATTATTAGGAGTAGCTTATGTCTCAAGACAGCAACACTCAAGATCAAAACGTTGACACTAACATCGAAATCACCCCTGAAATGCAGGCATTCTATCAACGTGCTGACGCTATCATCGGTATCGCAAATAGCCAGCTAGGCCCTGAAGCACATTCAGGCCAAGTTGGTGCTTCTTTATTATATGCTGCAGCACGCTACAGCGCGTCAGTTGCCTCTATCGGTTTTGTCAAAGGTGATGATTTCGCCAAAGAAAAAGACGATATCGTTGAGTTTTATGTGAAGCAATATCGTCAAATGCTGAGCGATAATTTAACGGATTATGCTCAAAACTTTGATAAGTACGTGCAGCTAAATCAAGACGACAAACCAGCTGAATAAGCAATTTTTGTCAGTCTAGATACCTTTGATTTAGACATACTGTCGTAAAATCGGTATTTGAAGGCAGCAAAAAAACCCCAAGCTTAATTGAGCTTGGGGTTTTTTTGTATGAGGCGTAAGTAGATAGCCACTGATAAATGAGCTACTATAACTAACTAAACGTTTCACATCATTAAGCAAATCCATCAGCGATAACAGGACGCTATCGAATACTACTAATAAGGATATTTTTTATGAAACAAACTCTATCCAATCGCCGATTTTCCGTACCTAATCCGTCTTTGTTCAAACCATCATTACTTATACTGACTTTAGCTTTAGTATTGACTGGCTGTAGCTCTATATCTGATATCAGCACGTCTGATCAAACACCTAATCCATCTAACCCTGATATCAATCAGCCAGTTGAAGATACGCTTACTCAATGTCCGCCTGCTAACCCTGACAATAATATCTGTACGGCACAATATGAACCCGTCTGCGTGAAAACGGAAGTTGGATCAGTGATAAGCTACCGAACGGCTAGTAATGCCTGCTCAGCCTGCAATATTCCTGAGGCTATTGGTTATGTAAAAGGCGAATGCAATTAATCTATAAAGCGGTTATATCGAAGGCTACGGTATTGAAAGCTGCTGTATTAAAATGTTTTTTATTAAAAATATTGAACATCCATAAAAATACCCAGCCTATGACAAGCTGGGTATTTTTGTAGCTAGAAAATAAACTTTAAAGCTTAAGCCTCTTTCTCAAGTGCTGGTGGGCCTTTTAGCAACTCTTCGTCACGGAACTCATTGGCCGAGTTATGCTCTGCCGACTCTTCTGTGGTAAACCATTGCTGATTGCGATACAGTATCAAGCGGTCTCGACTAAGACCACGCAATAGAGAGTACATCATCACGACAATCACAATAGCAAAAGGAAATCCTGAGACAATCGATGCCGCTTGCAATGCGCTCAATCCACCTGCTGCCAATAATACAGCAGCGATAACACCTTCAGAACCTGCCCAAAATAAGCGCTGGATCTTTGGCGGATTGGTATCACCACCTGATGTCAGCATATCGATGACAAAACTGGCTGAATCTGACGAGGTAACAAACCATAGGACAATCATCACCACGATGAGCAAGTTGACCGCACCCGTTAATGGATAAGATTCCATCAATTTAAATATAGCGCTACCTGTATCAGCTTTGACCGCTTCGATCAGACCTGGACTAGCAATATTGGGATCCGCTGCTGCCATCAGTTCCATATTTACCGCAGAACCACCAAAAGCAGTAAACCATAAAAATAAAATTGTGACAGGAATGAACAACACTCCTAATATGAACTCACGAATGGTGCGTCCTCGAGAGATACGGGCAATAAATACCCCAACGAATGGTGACCAGCTGATCCACCATGCCCAATAAAATATCGTCCAAGAGGACTGCCAGTTTTCTTCACCCTTATAAGACTCTGTCCAAAGACCTAATGGCACAATTTGATGTAAATAATTGCCAATATTCTCTATCACACTATTAAAGATAAATTGGGTTTGCCCAAAGATAATCACAAAACTTAGTAATATTATAGTGAATAATATATTAATATCACTTAGGCGCTTGATACCTTTATCAAGTCCCACAAACAGGGACAACCCTGCTAACATCGTGATAATACCTATCAAGATAATTTGCACCGTAATACTATTAGGGATACCAAATAAGGTCTCAAGACCTGAGTTAATCTGTAGGACGCCAAGACCTAACGTGGTCACTACCCCAAACATCGTACCGAATACCGCTAATATATCTACCGTATGACCCCACCCGCCATAGATCTTTTTACCCAACATTGGATACAAGGTTGAGCGTATCGCCAGTGGTAAGCCTACCCGGTAATGGAAGTATGCCAGTGATAACGCGACCATGCCATAAAGCCCCCAAACATGAAAACAGTAATGAAGGAATGAGATGTTCATCGCTTGTTTTGCAGCAGCAACGGTTTCTGGTTCTCCTAATGGCGGTGCCATAAAGTGATACAGTGGCTCAGCGGTACCCCAATAGAGCAGACCAATACCAATACCAGCCGAAAACAACATACCAACCCAAGAAATAAGATTGTACGCAGGTCTTTCGTTTTGATGACCAAGCCTGATATCGCCATACCGGCTAAATATCATATAAATACTCATAGCCAATGTTAAGTTGACCACGACGATAAAGAACCAGCCAAAGCGCAAAGAAACAAATGCTTTTGCTTGATTGAATACTATCTCTGCTTGCTCGTTGAATAATGCGCCAAAGATAATAAAAGCAAGTATCAATATTGCTGACGTCAAAAATACAGGTTTACTTACCCGCGGAAAAGGGCCTACTCGGCCAACTTTTACATGATCCATAGGTATTCCCTAAAAAAAGTGCGTAACCATACCAAGGTATGAGCCAATTATCAAATATAACACCTTGTAAATACTGCCGAATGTATAGAAATGGTAGTAACATTTTGGTAATAATTTTCAACAATCTGTATTTGTCTTGAATAAATTTAAATATATGCTCCAAATAAAGAAGCCCCAATTTAAAAATAAATTGGGGCTTCTTCTATTAAAAGCTAAACCAGATGTCTTACTCTTAACTGCTTTTTAGTCACCTTTAACAATCTTAGGTGGTCCTTTTAACAGATGCTCATCGACAAATTCGTTCGCTGAATTATGGTCTGCCGATTCATCTGTGATAAAGCGTTGTTGCGCACGGTATAAAATCAAACGATCACGGCTTAAACCACGTAATAACGCATACATCATAACAAAGACTACTAAGGCAAACGGTAGTCCCGCTACGATAGCCGCCGCCTGTAGGGCAGACAGTCCACCGGCCGCTAGCAAGATAGCAGAGATAACACCTTCTGTTGTTGCCCAAAACAAACGCTGGATTTTTGGTGGGTTGGTATCGCCACCAGCAGTCAACATATCAATGACAAAGCTAGCAGAATCTGACGAAGTCACGAACCATAGCATAATCATGACGACAATCATTAGCGTGATTGGTTTTGCCAATGGATAGTACTCGACCAGTTTAAAGATAGCACTACCAGTATCCGCTTGTACTGCTTCAACCAATCCTGGGCTAACACCTGACACAGCAGAAGCAAGCTCCATGTGAATAGCAACGCCGCCAAAGGTTGTAAACCAGAAGAACAAAATTAGCATTGGAATCAGTAGTACACCAAGCGTAAACTCACGAATCGTACGACCACGAGAGATACGAGCGATAAAGATACCAACAAATGGTGCCCAGCTAACCCACCATGCCCAGTAAAATATCGTCCAACCACTCTGCCAATCTGTTTCGCTATAAGCCTCACCCCATGTACCTAGAGGTACAATCACAGTCAGATAGTTGCCGATGTTTTCGATAAAGCTATCAAAGATAAAGAGCGTTGGTCCTAAGATAACCATAAATGCTAACAAGACAATAGTGAAACCAATATTGATATCACTAAGGCGCTTAATACCTTTATCCAAACCCATTAAGACTGAAGCTGCCGCTAGCGCTGTGATGAAAGCAATCAAACCAAACTGTACCATTAAGCTGTTAGGTGTGCCAAACAGCTTCTCAAGCCCAGCATTAATCTGCATGACCCCAAGACCAAGTGAAGTTACCACCCCGAACATAGTGCCAAACACGGCTAAAATGTCGACTGTATGTCCCCATTTACCGTAGATTTTCTTACCAAGTAAAGGGTATAAGGTTGAGCGTATAGATAACGGTAAGCCTCGACGGAAATGAAAATACGCAAGAGACAATGCTACAACTGTATAAATTGCCCAAGCATGAAGCCCCCAGTGCATAAACGAGATGTTCATTGCCTGTTTTGCAGCTTCAACACTCTCTGCTTCGCCAAGTGGTGGAGCCATGAAGTGATATAATGGCTCCGCTGTACCCCAATAAACCAGTCCAATCCCTATACCGGCAGAAAATAGCATGCCAATCCACGAGAATAAACTATACTGCGGCGTCTCAGTTTGAGCACCTAAACGAATATCGCCATAACGACTCATGGCCAAATAGATACAAAGTGCGAGCGCGACATTGACTAAGATAATAAATAGCCAACCGAACTTATCGGTAATAAAACCTTGTAAAAAGCTAAAAAGTGCCCCTGCTGTTTCGGTGAAAAGTGCACCAAAAATAATAAAGCCAATAATCAGCAGTGACGATGTAATAAACACAGGTTTACTCACCCGTGGAAAAGGTCCTAATCTGCCTACTTTTACTTCTTCCATGTGCAATTCTCAAAATTCAAGGAACATTACCTTAACAAAATAGGCCTTAACTATCAATCTATTACAAAATAAAACTTGATAAAACTATCAATTTACTCTAGAAGAATTAAACAGTTTTATTATAATAATTAAAGACACATCTACATAAATATGTCATCAATTCGATGTTATTTGGGTAATAATCTGAGTAATTGTGCATCATTACCGTCTTCAAGTGTCCACACTTGTCCGTCTACTGCTAACACACTGCGTACGCGCTCACCCATGTCATAGCGATAACGTTCAGCGGCGGTATTGTCTTCGCTTATGTCTACTACGACAAGTGCTTTAGATGATAGGCCACTGATAAGCGCATTGCCTTGCCAGCTAGAAAAGTCATTGTGATCACCAGCCGCATAGATGCTCATAGCAGATGGTGATATGACAGGCGTCCAAGTGATTTTAGGTGCCGCAAACTCCGGCTTTGTGTCATGGTCAGGGATATCTAAACCTGAATAATTGCGTCCATTGGATACGACTGGCCAGCCGTAGTTATTGCCCTTTTCAATCATATTGAACTCATCACCGCCTTTTGGACCCATCTCATTCACCCAAAGCTGTCCACTATCGTCAAACGCCATACCAAGCACATTGCGATGTCCGACGGTCCAAAACTGTTTGGCTATCTCATTGTCAGTAAATGGATTGTCTGTTGGGATAGATCCATCAGCATTTAGACGTATGACTTTACCTAGATTACCGCTCATATCTTGTGCTGGCGTTTTTTCTTGACGCTCACCTGAGCTGATATATAGATAGCGTCCATCGGGTGAAAATAGTAAACGATGACTATAATGTCCCTGCCCTGTAACTTTCGGAGACTGTTGCCAGATAGGCGTTATGTTCTGCAACGTGGGTGTGGCTGACTCCAACCCTGAGAGTGTCGCTTTGACAACTTTAGCACCAAATTTGTTGCTATCATCTCCCGTTCCTGCTTCCGCATAGCTAAGATAGACAGTATTAGAAGTCGCAAAATCTGGTGACACAATAATGTCTCCCAAGCCGCCTTGACCGCCATAAGCCACTTCAGGAACACCTTTGACTTCTGTCTTGTTACCTGTCGCTGTATCTACGATGAATAGCTCACCTGTTTTCTGTGTTATCAGTAGTTTCGATTCTTCGCTATCAGTACTGGGTAACGCTGTCATAGCCCAAGGCTCATCAAAGGTTGCAACTGCTTTAGTCGTAAAGTCAGGCTTGCTAGTGTCTGTCTGGGCGTCTGTGACTGAACCCTCTTGATAGCCTGTGGCAGTACTTTTGTTATTGCTAGAATTCACTGCTGAAGGATTGGAGCAAGCGGATGTGCTAAACAGCAACGCTGCAATGATTATCGGTGAAGTTAAGGGTGCGCTTATACGTTCGATACTGATTATCATCGTTCTATTTCTCCATTCAGTTTATAGTGATACTACTAGCTATTCATTTAGTTATAGCATACTCATAGCTTTCAAACGGTAAAAAAACCGTAACACAAAGTACGCTACTTTAATAAAAAACCCCTTACCTACATCTGTAGATAAAGGGTTGAAATTAATAGTAACGTTAGATCATAAAGAGTAAAAAACTTGATTGATTAGCTCATTCTCAGCTTATCAAAAGTTAGCTTGTCATCTGCGCCTACATCGACTTTGATGATATCACCAGCGACAAAATCACCTGCCAATATCTTCAATGACAATGGGTTTTCGATCTCTTGTTGAATGGCACGTTTGAGTGGACGCGCGCCATAGACAGGGTCATAACCTACGGCAACCAATTTGCTCATCGCATCTGCTGACAGCTCAATATCCATCTCACGCTCTTGGATACGCTGGCGTAAGCGATCCAATTGTATATCCGCAATACCCGCCATCTGCGACATACCAAGTGGATGGAAGACGACGATTTCATCAATACGATTGACAAACTCAGGACGGAAATGCTGCCCAACAGAGTCCATTACTTCTGCCTTAATATCATCATAGCTTTCACCAACCATCTCTTGAATCTTATGCGAACCCAAGTTACTGGTCATAATAATCACAGTGTTTTTGAAATCTACTACTCGACCTTGCGAATCCGTTAAACGACCATCGTCCAATACTTGCAGTAAGATATTGAACACATCAGGATGCGCCTTTTCCACTTCGTCGAATAATATGACACTATATGGCTTGCGGCGTACCGCTTCAGTCAATGTACCACCTTCTTCGTAGCCCACGTATCCTGGAGGTGCACCGACCAAACGGCTGACACTGTGCTTCTCCATATACTCACTCATGTCGATACGTACAATCGCATCTTCAGAGTCAAACAAGAAGTTTGCTAGTGACTTAGTCAGCTCCGTTTTACCAACGCCAGTAGGCCCCAAAAATAAGAATGAACCAGAAGGACGATTGGGATCAGACAGACCTGCGCGGCTACGACGTACCGCATTGGCCACCGACTGTACCGCTTCGTCTTGACCAATCACACGCTCATGGAGCTTTTCTTCCATTGCGACCATCTTGTCGCGCTCGCCTTGCATCATTTTGCTGACTGGAATACCAGTCGCGGCTGCAACCACCTCTGCGATCTCATTATCTGTGACCTTATTACGTAGCAATTTCACACCGCTACCTTCCACTGTCTGCTCTTTTTGCTCAGCCAAATCAGACTCATGAATACGTCGTTCTAACTGCGGAATGGTTTCGTATTGCAGCTTACTCATGGTCTCGTAGTCGCCTTCGCGGCTGGCTTTGTCATAGGCAATACGGGCTTTATCCAGCTCGTCTTTTAGCTGTTGACTGCCTTTGACCAATGCTTTCTCTGCCTGCCACACTTCATTGAGGTCAGCATATTCTTTTTCTAACTCTGCTATTTGCGCATCCAGTACTTTACGCTCGGCCTGCGCGCCAGCATCCTCTTCATTTTTGAGTACTTCGCGCTGCATTTTTAGCTGAATCAAGCGGCTATCAAGCTTACCTAATGACTCAGGTTTGCTGTCCATTTCCATCCGCAGACGACTGGCCGCTTCGTCAATCAGATCAATCGCCTTGTCGGGTAGTTTACGATCCGTGATATAGCGATGGCTCATGCGCGCTGCAGCGATGATGGCACTGTCTTGAATATCGACGCCATGATGCAGCTCGTAACGCTCTTTTAAGCCGCGTAATATCGCAATGGTATCTTCAACTGTTGGCTCATCGACTAAGACTTTTTGGAAACGACGCTCAAGCGCAGCATCTTTTTCGATGTACTTACGATATTCATCAAGCGTCGTTGCCCCGACACAATGCAGCTCGCCACGTGCTAGCGCAGGTTTTAGCATATTACCCGCATCCATTGCACCGTCTGATTTACCTGCGCCAACCATCGTATGCAGCTCATCGATGAATAAGATAACATTGCCTTCTTGCTTAGCCAAATCGCTCAACACGCCTTTGAGGCGTTCTTCAAACTCACCACGGAATTTTGCCCCTGCGATTAATGCACCTAAATCTAACGACAGCACTTCTTTGCGGCGTAGACCTTCTGGCACATCACCATTGATGATTTTCTGTGCTAAACCTTCAACGATAGCTGTCTTACCCACACCCGGCTCACCGATAAGTACAGGATTGTTTTTGGTACGGCGTGATAGTACCTGAATGGTACGGCGAATCTCTTCGTCACGACCAATGACGGGATCGAGCTTGCCAAGCTCTGCTTGCTCAGTCAGATTAATTGTGTATTTATTGAGTGCATCACGCTGATCTTCTGCGTTTTGGTTGTTGACGGTATCATCGCCGCGCAATTGCTCAATCACCGTTTTTAGTTTGTTAGCTGTTACGCCTGCACTTTCAAATATCTTTTTGGTTTCGCCCTGCTCAGCGAGTGCCAACATCACCCATTCCGTCGCGATAAAATCATCGCCTTCTTTTTGCGCCTGACGATCGGCCAAGTTTAAGATTTTTACCGAGTTCGGGTTTAGGTTGACTTCGCCTGTCGGCTCCGAAATCGTTGCTTGATTATCTAATGCCTTTGCAACGCCATTTTTTAACGCTGGAATTGAAGCATCTGCTTGTTGGCAGATAGACAAATTAGACTCATCTTGTAGCAACACGGCAAGCAAATGCACAGGATCGATGCCTGTATGATCGCGTCCTAATGCTAGGCTTTGTGCTTCTTGAATGGCTGACTGCAGTTTTTGAGTAAATTTCTCAAATCTCATGTCTATATCCTTTTATAATTGGTATTTTCAGTCGTCGCTCTAAACGCTAGCGGCCACTGTTATCTGTCACTTATATAAGGTATATATGCGTTTATTTCAAGACGATTATCAATAAAACCTTACTTAAGACAATGATATTTATTATCAACATTATTTAAAGGAGTTATTAATCTCAACTAACTTCATTTGCAATACAAGCGATGTTGTTTTATTAGAGAGGATACAGTATAGATATTTGTTAAATATGATAGTAAGTTACGTACCTATTTAGCATCGACCTAATCCGACTATGCTACTCTACAATTTCAATAGGAGTGCCAATCGTCACGGCTTCCATAATAGTATCCATCTCATCATTGGTAACTGCAATACAACCATCTGTCCAATCACGCTGCTGGTTCAGCCAACCCAAATGTCCAAAGCCATTCATTTGTCCATGAATCATGATATCGCCACCTGGGCTGACACCCAATGACTTCGCTCGCGCCTTATCTTCAGTATTCGGATAACTAATATGGATAGAACGATGCGCAATAGAGTTCTCGTTTTTATAATCTAATGTATAAACACCAACTGGTGTACGCTGATCGCCCTCTTGCTGCTTATGACCAGCCGGGCTATCTCCAAGCGCAATACGATATGACCGTATAACTTTGCCATGGCTCATGAGCTGCAATACACGGTCTGATTTATCGACGAAGACTCGATCAATCACTATAGAAGGAGGAATTGGAGTTTTGTTTGCTGATGTGGTTTTGACATAAGCGATAGCACTGGTGCTCACAAATGCAGCAAGGCTAAGACTGATGAATGTAAGCAAACTGTAGGTACGCGGCTTATCTAGCTGATGAGGTTTTTTGCAAAAGAATGACACGAAACTTGATCCTTATTATTAACGCTCAAAAACGATTAATAATACTGTATCAAAGAATCATGCCAATTTTTGTGCAAGAATGATGAAAATTACGTGGACTACACCATACGAATCGCACCGTCTAAGCGAATGACTTCACCATTTAGATAAGCGTTATCAATGATGTGAGTCACCAATTTAGCAAACTCATTGGGAGCGCCTAAACGTTTAGGGTATGGCACACCTGCCTCTAGCTGTTCGCGTGCCTTTTCAGGAATGGTATCCATCATTGGTGTGGCAAAAACCCCTGGGGCTATCGTCATGACACGAATACCGTGACGAGCTAACTCACGAGCCAGCGGCAATGTTAGACCGACCACGCCTGCCTTAGACGATGAATAGCTGGCTTGACCTACTTGACCATCAAAGGCTGCAATAGATGCCGTATTGATAATAATACCTTGATCCATGTTATCTTCTTCATTACCTTTTTCTACAGTGCCGTCATTGGCTATACGCTTGGCAATGCTCGCTGCGACCAAACGTGCGACGTTAAATGAGCCGACCAGATTAATATTAACCCCGCGACTGAATGACTCAAGATCTGCTGGATTATTGTCACGGTCTAGCAGCTTCTGTACTACTGCGATACCTGCACAGTTGACTGAACCTTGTAGGCCACCAAAAGCTTCTTCAGCCATCTCAACCGCTGATTGTACTTCATCGCCATTAGTAATATCACAGCGTACAAAGCGTGTACTGTCACCAAGTTCAGCGACTAATGCTTGCCCAGCGTTTTCATTTAGATCAGCAATAACGACATTACCACCTTGATCTACAATCGCACGAGCCACCGACTCACCCAAACCTGATGCACCGCCTGTGACCAAAAAGCTATTTTGTTTAACTTGCATGATTATCCCTTTCAGTTTTTACTTTTCATTAGATACTTTTCTATTGAGTTTATAAACGCTTTACCAATTCATTTACGCAGCAGACAGACTACGCAGCAAAAAGCGTTGAATCTTGCCACTTGGCGTTTTTGGTAATTCTGTCACAAACTCGACCTCACGCGGATAAGCATGAGTTGATAGACGTTTGCGTACCAGCTCTTGGATATCTTTAGCAATCTGCTCACTACCTTCGATACCGTCTTTTAGCACCACATAAGACTTGATAGTGTGACCGCGCACTTCATCTGGCACGCCTACTGCCGCAGACTCTGCAACGGCCTCATGCTCTAATACAGTGTTTTCGACATCAGTGGGACCTACGCGGTAACCTGCAGTAATGATGATGTCATCATCACGCCCTGAAAACCAGTAACTACCGTCACTATGACGTTCAACCACGTCGCCTGTCAGATAGTAGTCATCTACAAAGGCTTGTTTTTCATTCCAGCTATAACCACGGAAGTAAAACGCAGGTGACTGACTGACGACCACTGCTAGCTGTCCTTGCTCACCATCTGGTAGTACATTCATATCATCATCTAGCACAACTAGGGTATGGCCTGGTAGCGCCATACCCATCGAGCCAACAGGACAATCATGCGCCAATGCATGATGGGCACAGCAAGTCATGCCAGTCTCTGTTTGCCCATATTGATCTTTTACCTGACAAGCTAAGTACGTCTCGACCCAGTTGACCACCTCGGTATTCAGCGTCTCCCCTGCCGAGTTAGCACAGCGAAGAGACAGTTTAGCATTTGCGTCGTTATGAGCGTCCTCAAAAACGCCGCTAGATTTCATCATTCGAAATGCCGTTGGTGAAGATGCCAAATTGGTAATCTTGTGACGTACCATGAAATCACGGGTATTGGTCGCATCAAATCCTGCTTCATTAAAATAAGTGGTGACGCCTAATAGTAGCGGCCCTGTAATGGCATAGTACAAACCATATGCCCAGCCTGGATCCGCCATGTTCCAATACTGATCATCTTCGCGTAGATCGATGGCATAACGCATATATAAATAGAAAGCAGGTAACGCGGCTAATGGAACGCTAACGCCTTTTGATTTACCAACCGTACCTGAGGTAAACATTTGCAAAAACGACGCATCCGTATCGAGCTTGACAGGCTCTATCGTTTGCGGCTGTGCTGCCATGGACTGAGTATAATGGTCATCGCCCCATGTCTGAGCGTCATCAGTACTGCCAACCAATACCATCTTGGTTTGTGCGGCTAAGTCTTCAAACTTACTGCGGTTTTCTAGATTGGTGAAAACAACTTTGGTATCGGCTTTGTCCATACGGTATTTGATTGAGTCATAGCCAAAAGCAGTAAATAGTGGCTGATATACAGCTCCGATACGCCATGTTGCTAATACGACGGTGAGCAGCTCAGGTGTACGCGGTAACATAGTTGCTACTTTGTCTCCTGCTTTTACGCCATACGACTGTAATAAGTTAGCGACCTGCGCGCTTGCTTTATCAAGCTCACCAAAGCTCATGCGCGTTATATTACCTGCGGTATCTTCATGTACTAACGCAGAATTGTCAGCGCGGCCATCACGTACATGACGACCACAGCAAGCCATATAAGCATTTAAGCGATCATCCACATGCTCGCCAAATATTTCTGACAGCAGTGTATTCATTTCAAAATGATTATAGTAATCGATATAGTTTTTTGGTGTGACAGTAGTCTCTGTATCAATATTCGTCGGGGTTTGAGTGGTAGTGTTCATAAGCTAATCCTTTAGCAATAGCAGGTAACTGGTAAAATGGTATTTATGATTGAAAAACGGTCACATCCTATAGACCATTTCATAGGTTCGTATTTATCATGCTCTATTAGTAACGCATTTTTATAATTATTTCAATACATAACGTATCATTTTTATTTTACAAGAATAGAGATACCCTATAACTATTTATCATTAATTCACTATAAACCAATACAAACATCTACAACGACCAATGCCTGATAGCAAGTTTTCAATTTGTTGTTAAAGAGTCAGTACTCTACTATTGCTATATATGTAACCTCACATCTAAACATCAGCCCTTAAGAATCCTAATAACGCTTTCTCTTCACAGCTTTGGTATTGTTTGGTTCGTCCACGGCGTGCTTGTTTGTAAGTCTCAAAAAACTGCCCTGCTAAAAAACGCTCAATGATAATAGGATGAATATAAGAGGCACGGCATACGGTTGGTGTATTACCCAGCTCTGCTGCCACACTTTTTACCATATCAGTGACTAATTGCTGTCGCTCAGCACTTTCTGATGTACTTGTTAATATGCTGGCGCCTGCAGACGTTTGTAGCTCGTCATATAGGTAGCTTGCCGCAAGCACACTTGCCATCCACGTGCGAAAATCCTTTGCACTGTATAGCTTGCTCTCACAATCCATGCCGCACGTATGCATTCGCAAGTAGTCGTTGATGTCGCTACTGTCAACGACTTGTTTGTGCCCGTTGTCATCTAAATATTTGAATATCTGATAACCTGGCAGCTCGGAGCAGGCTTGTACGATGTCAATCAATCGCTCGTCTTGCAGCTCGATATGATGGTCTTTTGCACTCTTTCCAACGAAATCAAATGCCAGTCCATTGTCGGTTTCACTGACATGCTTGCTGCGTAGCGTACTCAGACCATAGCTTTTATTGAGCTTGGCATAACGGCTATTACCCACACGGATTAATGTGGTCTCTAACAACTTAACGACGGCAGCAAGCACATTGGTGCGTGACAATGACTCTGCTTCTAAATCTGCCTCGACTTGCACACGCAGATTGGGCAGCGCCTCTGCAAATCCAATCATCGCATCAAACTTTGCTTGGTCGCGGATATTGTTCCATGACGGATGATACAGATACTGCTTACGTGACTTTTCGTCTCGTCCTGTCGATTGCAAATGACCTCTTTCATCTTGGCATATCCATACTTCTGACCACATGGGTGGTATCACCAATGCATCAAAGCGCTGACGTAATGCTTTGTCTTTTACCGTGTTGCCCGTTGCATCACGATAAGTAAAGCCACGACCCCAACGTCTGCGCTCGTAACCTGGCTCATCATCACTTACATAACGCAAATTGGCTCGGCGCGCGAGATGTTCATAATCATGACGCACGTCTTTGGTAGTTGTCTGCTGGTTTGCCTTTATTGTTGCCTTTGTCATAAACCTATATACCTTTAAGAACTTATGGTTTTAGCATAATTAATGACGGTAGTTTTTGCTGTTTGCTTGGCGCAGAAAATGTGTAAGGCTGTGTAAAATAAAGCGGATGTCAGGGTACTTAATTATGGAGTTTTAGGGCATAATTCAGTAATTATCAAAACTTAAGTTGAATAAAAAATAATGAATAACACTTCTATCAAAACAGCACCACTCTCTAAAACCGACTATGACCTTTGGTTGGTATTATGGCAAGACTATTTAAGCTTTTATGAGACTGCCTTACCCCTTAGCGTCGTAGAGACAACATGGCGTAATATTTTAGATGATAACGTGGCAATTTATGGATTTGGCGCGTGGAAGGATGATATGTTCGTAGGATTTACACATGTGGTGCTGCACCCCAATACCTGGAACACTACTGACTGTTGCTATTTAGAAGATCTATACGTGAGTGAAAATGTGCGCGGTCAAGGCGTTGGACGTGCATTAATCGAACAGGTTTATGCTTTTGCCAATGAGAAAGACTGCAACCGCGTCTATTGGGTAACGCAAGAAGATAATACATCTGCACGTAAGCTATACGACGACATTGCCAGCTTGACCGATATGGTGCAATACCGTAAGAAACTATAAATCGTACTTGTTTGTTTTATCTTTTGAGGTCAGCTCGAGAATACAATACACAAAAAAAACGCTAAGCATTTTATGCTTAGCGTTAATTGTTCTAATACTGATATATCTTAACAATCGTTATTTACCATATACACATAGATAAGCAGTTTCGACCTCTACTTTTACTTGAAACTTTTGATTGGCTTCAACGGTGAACTGCTCGCCAGCGTTAAACGTTTGCCACTCATCACTCTCTGGTAGACTGACAGTCAATGCACCGCTCACCACACTCATGGTTTCAAATTCACTGGTACCAAACTCATACTCACCAATTTCCATGACGCCGACGGTCGCAGGCTTAGTCGCTGTTTGAAAGGCAATAGAAGTTACTTTGTCATCAAAATAATTATTAACGCTTGGCATAATTTTCCTTAATTAAATATTGGTTACTATTTTAAAACGGCTGCTTACAACCCTGCTTTTAGACTCGCTTCAATAAACTGATCGAGGTCACCATCTAGCACGGCACCCGTGTTGAAGGTTTCAACGCCCGTGCGTAAGTCCTTGATACGTGAGTCATCAAGCACGTACGAGCGGATTTGACTGCCCCAGCCGACATCAGACTTTCCGTCTTCGACCGCTTGCTGCGATTCCATACGTTTTTGCATCTCAAGCTCATAGAGCTTAGCACGCAGCATTTTCATCGCCGTGGCTTTGTTACCATGTTGACTACGCTCATTCTGACATGTCACTACCACGCCCGATGGCTCATGGGTAATACGTACCGCAGAATCTGTCGTATTTACATGCTGACCACCCGCGCCCGATGAACGATAAGTATCGATACGCAAATCAGCTGGATTGATATCAATCTCTACATTATCATCAATCTCAGGCGAGACAAACACCGCAGCAAACGACGTATGACGTCCGTTATTACTATCAAATGGTGACTTACGTACCAAACGGTGGACACCAATCTCAGTGCGTAACCAACCAAACGCATAGTCACCTTTGATCTCAATGGTTGCCGACTTAATGCCAGCGACACTACCTGATGACACTTCAATCACGTCGACCTTAAAGCCGTGTGCTTCTGCCCAGCGTGTGTACATGCGTAGCAGCATCTCAGCCCAATCTTGCGCTTCAGTACCACCGCTACCTGACTGAATATCTAGGTAGCAGTTGTTTGGATCCATCTCACCGCTAAACATTCGGCGGAATTCTAAATCAGCAACGCGTTGCTCTGCGCTATCTAACTCGCTCTGCACGTCAGCTAGCAATGACTCATCTTCTGCTTCAACTGCCAACTCTAGCATAGCAGACGCATCTTCTAATGTGGTTTCAAGAGAAACCACCACATCGATGACACCATCAAGATGACTTTTTTCTTTATTAATCTTGGTTGCGCGCTCTGGATCGTTCCATAGCTCGGGGTTTTCTAATTCTAAATTGACTTCTTCTAAGCGTTCTTGCTTACCATCGAAGTCAAAGATACCTCCGCAAGTCCTGCCCACGCTCTGATAAGTCTTTAATCTGTTCTTGATACGGATTAATTTCCATGAATATTCCTGTTTTCTAATAAAAATAAATAACGAATACTGCGCTATTTTAAATGAGATTGAGCATAAATGAGTGACTAATTGTCACTAATGTCAATGTTGCTACTCTTACTAGATTGGAAAGCTTGTTAGATTGACCAATCTTCTACGGCCCAGCGATGTGCCAAGGCGTGCGCATGTAACGCTTCATCGGGTGACACACAGATCGCTACATCAGCCCATTCTAGTAGCGGAATATCATTTTTAGAGTCTGAATACGCGTATGTTTTTTCAAACGTAGTGCCACAGGCTTGCTGTTTACTCAGCCATTTGTCTAGATGATATATCTTGCCCGCCTGAAAATTTGGCTTATCGATGAGCTTGCCTGTATAGCGATTGTCTTTGATCTCGAGTGGCGTCGCTAACACATTGGCAGCTTCAATACCAAAACGCTTAGCAATGGCAGATACCACAAAATCATTGGTCGCAGAAATAATCACCACGTCATGACCTTGCTCAATGTGTTGACACAGTGCTTCCATCGCTTTTGGGCGAATATGTGGCTCGATTTCGCTTTTGATATAGTCTTCTCTTAGCTCATCAAGTCTATCAAGTGGCAGACTGCTTAAAAACTGCGCGACGAATTCATTGTACTCTGTCGCGTCTAGCGTACCTTCGATATAGTCATTATAAAATTTCTGATTGGCAGTACGGTATTGTGCCTCATCGACAAGGTCATGCTTTACGATATACTCACCCCAGAGATAATCGCTATCGACATCAAGTAATGTATGATCTAAATCAAATAATGCCAGTTGTTTTTGTGCTTGATTTGCCTGCATGGTGAGACCTTATCGTTGGTTGCGAAAAAATATGAATTGTTTAATAAAATTGGATACAGTTATCTACTAGGGCTGGGCTGAGCGCAGCTCTTAAACAGCACAGCAATTAAATATTGCTCACACCTTGTAATATACCCATTTGGAATTGCTTCAATTATTTACCTTTAGTCAGGCATCGCTATTTCTGTCAAGCCTGTTTTGAATTTCTGGCAACGCTCAGCATAATGTAGCGCTGACATTTTTAGCATGGCAGCTTGCTCATCTGTCAGTGTCTTGACTACTTTTGCAGGTGCGCCCATCACTAGCGAGTTATCTGGAATAACCTGACCTTCAGTAATTAGTGCTTTTGCCCCTATCAGGCAGTTTTTACCTATTTTGGCATTATTGAGCACCACAGCACCTATACCAATTAAGCTGTTATCACCGATTTCGCAGCCATGTAACATAGCCAGATGACCGATAGTCACGTAATTACCAATAGTCACTTTGATACCTGCATCAGTGTGAATCACGCTGTTTTCTTGCACATTACTATAGTCGCCGATATGGATACGATCGTTGTCACCGCGTATCACTGCACCGAACCAAATATTGGCTTGATGGCCTAAATATACATCGCCAATCACTTGCGCTGAATCTGCCACCCAACCGTTGAACGGTGCGGCAAACTCAGGGGTTTTGTCTAAATACTGATAAATCATAACGACTCCTTGTTTTAATCAATCCTATAGAGATTAGATATATTGTTAAACGTGCTTTGCCTATTGTTTAACTACTATTATGACCAGCTTTGATTTGGCTTTTTGGTATCCAAGCTACCTTGAATCGACCATGTATTCATTATAGTTATAAAAACTGGGTCTAGCGCTGTGCTGTCCATTGTGGCAAAGCCAACTGCGAAAATCCAGCGCTATTGATATACGCTTGATATTGAATTTTATAAAAGGGAAAGTAGCTTATATTTGCTTAGGCTATTTCTATAAGGTCACTATCTTTATAAAGTCCTCATTATTAGCCACGAAATGACTATTAATCCAGTGAGTCGGCTAGCTATAAACGTCTATTTTGTATATAATACGCAAAATCTGTGCCTAAGCGAGCGGACATGATGCAAGTTACCTATTCACTATCTAGTGGGTTTTGTAGTTTCCATCAATAATGTCTTCTCGCTTTTTTGTGGAAAATTTTTGTGTATCGACCTTTTTTTTACTTTTATATGACAACAGTCAAATGCCGTAAATAAAGGGATACGGAGCAATTTTAGACCAACAAAACATGATGGCACTCACCAATAACAGCGGAGGCAATCCTTGAATTCATCGGCAGAAATACAAGCAATTTTGGCACTAGCAGACGGTACAATTTTTCGCGGTGTGAGTATCGGCAGCTTAGGTCATCGTATTGGTGAAGTGGTATTTAACACAGCTATGACAGGGTATCAAGAAATCCTAACCGATCCTAGTTATGCCCGCCAGCTGGTGACTTTGACTTATCCTCACATCGGTAATACAGGCACCAACAGCGAGGACACAGAATCTGGCAACGGTCACAAAGTATGGGCAGACGGTCTTATTATCCGTGACGCCACCATGGCAACCTCTAACTTCCGTAATTCTGAATCACTCAGCGACTACTTACAGCGTAACGATACAGTAGCTATCGCTGAAATTGATACGCGTCAGCTGACTCGCCTATTACGTGATAAAGGCGCTCAAAACGGTTGTATCATGACCGCTTCGAATGGTGAGACTATCAGTAGCGACGACGAGCAAAAAGCGATTGAGCTGGCACAAGGATTTGCTGGTCTAAAAGGCATGGACTTAGCAAAAGAATGCTGCACGACCGAAAACTTTGAATGGACAGCAGGTACATGGGATTTGTCAGACACCCTACTCAACCGTGACATCCCTGGTAGTCATGATAGCGGGACTGGCGGCTTCTTTAAGCAACTCGGCACTCACATTGACTCTAAGTACAACGTCGTCGCTTATGACTTCGGTAGTAAAACAAATATCCTACGCATGCTCGTCGACCGCGGTTGTCACGTAACTGTCGTGCCAGCGCAGACTCCTATCGCAGACGTGCTAGCATTGAACCCAGATGGCATCTTCTTATCAAACGGCCCTGGCGATCCTGCAGCCTGTGATTACGCAATCGATGCGGTACGTCACATCATTGAACAAACTGACGTACCAACCTTTGGTATCTGCTTAGGCCATCAGCTGATTGGTCTGGCTAGCGGTGCAAATACTATCAAAATGAAAACTGGCCATCATGGTGCTAACCATCCCGTACAGGATTTGGCGACTGGCACGGTGATGATTACCAGTCAAAACCATGGTTTTGCGGTTGATGAAAACACGCTACCTGACAACGTCAAATCGACTCATCGCTCATTATTCGATGGTACTAACCAAGGTATCGAGCTGACCAATAAGCCAGTATTTAGCTTCCAAGGTCACCCAGAAGCCAGCCCTGGTCCACATGACTGCGCGCCATTGTTTGATAAATTTGCCGATATAATGGAACAGTCTAAAACTGCCCAAGCGTAAACGGTCGATTATAATTACATAATAAGTAAAAGCTTGAATCGCACATAGCGGTTCAAGCGGCCTTAAGTAAAGTAAAACACGGTAAGTATAAAACGCCATGAGCGTTATCAAAAATAAAGATTACTCAAATTATCACCCAAACGAAGGTAGCTCTAACTATGCCAAAACGTACCGACATAAAAAGCATTCTTATCATTGGCGCAGGCCCTATCGTCATCGGCCAAGCATGTGAGTTTGACTATTCAGGCGCACAGGCGTGTAAAGCACTAAAAGAAGAAGGCTACCGCGTCATCTTGGTCAACTCAAACCCTGCGACCATCATGACTGACCCCGTCATGGCGGATGCCACCTATATCGAGCCGATTACTTGGCAGACCGTTGAGCAAATCATTGCCAAAGAGCGTCCTGACGCAATCCTACCAACGATGGGCGGACAGACTGCACTAAACTGTGCGCTAGATTTAGACAAGCATGGCGTACTGACCAAATATAGCTGTGAGCTGATTGGCGCGACCAAAGACTCAATCGAGATGGCAGAAGATCGCGACTTATTTGACAAAGCGATGAAGCGTATCGGCCTTGAATGCCCGCGTGCTGAAACTGCTGAAACTATGGAAGAAGCCTTTGCTACTCAAGAAAAAATGGGCTATCCCTGTATCATTCGTCCATCATTCACCATGGGCGGTTCAGGTGGCGGTATCGCGTATAACCGCGATGAGTTCATTGAAATCTGTGAGCGCGGTTTTGACTTGTCTCCAAACCATCAATTGCTTATCGATGAGTCACTCATTGGTTGGAAAGAATATGAGATGGAAGTGGTTCGTGACAAAAACGACAACTGCATCATCATCTGTGCCATCGAAAACTTTGACCCAATGGGTGTGCATACAGGCGACTCAATCACTGTTGCACCAGCGCAGACTTTGACTGATAAAGAATATCAAATCATGCGTAACGCATCACTCGCGGTATTGCGTGAAATTGGTGTGGAAACGGGCGGATCAAACGTACAGTTCGGTATCAACCCTGATACCGGCCGTATGGTCGTCATTGAGATGAACCCACGTGTATCGCGCTCATCTGCCCTCGCTTCAAAAGCCACTGGTTTCCCGATTGCCAAAATCGCAGCAAAACTAGCGATTGGTTATACCTTAGATGAATTGCAAAATGACATCACAGGTGGCAAAACGCCAGCAAGCTTTGAGCCTGCGCTTGATTATGTCGTGACCAAGATACCTCGCTTTAACTTTGAAAAATTCCCACAAGCAGACAATATCTTATCGACTCAGATGAAGTCAGTTGGTGAAGTAATGGCAATTGGTCGTAACTTCCAAGAGTCTATGCAAAAAGCACTACGCGGTATGGAAACAGGCGCGGACGGATTTGATGAGCAGATTGATTTTGCTGCTATTAAAGACGGTAAGCTGAGTACTGAAAAAGCGCGTAGCGAAATTATCAACCGCCTAACCATTCCAACACCTGAGCGTATCTACTACGTCGCTGATGCGTTTCGCATTGGTATGAGCGTCGATGAGGTGTTTAACTTTACCAAAATTGACCCATGGTTCTTGGTACAGATCGAAGACATCGTTAAAACAGAAGCTACTGTTAAATCACTTGGCTTTGGTGGCTTGACTGAAAATAATTTGCGTAGCTTTAAACGTAAAGGGTTGTCAGATTTACGTCTTGCTAAATTGCTTGGTGTTTCCCAAAAGCAGCTACGCAAAAAGCGTTGGGATCTAAACGTCTATCCAGTCTATAAGCGTGTAGATACCTGTGCCGCTGAGTTTGCGACTAGCACGGCTTATATGTACTCAACGTACGATAGCGAGTGTGAAGCCAACCCAACAGACAAAAAGAAAATTATGGTTATCGGTGGCGGTCCTAACCGTATCGGCCAAGGTATCGAGTTTGATTACTGCTGTGTGCATGCAGCGCTTGCCATGCGTGAAGATGGTTACGAAACTATCATGGTCAACTGTAACCCTGAAACGGTTTCAACCGACTATGACACTTCTGACCGCTTGTACTTTGAGCCGATCACATTAGAAGACGTGCTAGAGATCGTCCGTATTGAAAACCCTGATGGCGTGATCGTACAGTTCGGTGGTCAAACGCCATTGAAACTTGCTCGTGCATTAGAGTCAGCAGGCGTTAAAATCATCGGCACCAGTCCAGACGCCATCGACCGTGCTGAAGACCGTGAGCGCTTCCAGCACATGATTCAACAGCTTAATTTAGTACAGCCGTCGAACGCATTAGCAACCAGCCTAGAAGATGGCTTGGTTAAAGCAAAAGACGTAGGCTACCCATTGGTTGTACGTCCATCTTATGTATTGGGTGGCCGTGCGATGGAAATCGTCTATAACGAAGATGAGCTAAGACATTACCTACGTACTGCGGTACAAGCGTCGAACGAAGCACCTGTCCTACTAGATCGCTTCTTAGATGATGCTATCGAAGTCGATGTAGACTGTGTCTGTGATGGCACTGATGTCGTCATTGGCGGTATCATGCAACATATCGAACAGGCTGGTGTCCACTCAGGTGACTCAGCATGCTCACTACCACCATACTCACTGTCTAAAGAGCTATGTGATGTGATGCGCGCGCAGACGATCGCCATGGCAAAAGAGCTAGGCGTTGTCGGTCTAATGAACGTACAGTTCGCCGTAAAAGGTGAAACCGTATATATCTTAGAAGTGAACCCACGTGCTGCACGTACAGTACCGTTTGTTTCTAAGTGTATCGGTACGTCGTTAGCGCAGGTTGCCGCTCGCTGCATGGCTGGTACTTCACTTAAAGACCAAAGCTTCACGACTGAAATTGTTCCAGCATTCTATGCGGTCAAAGAAGCGGTATTCCCATTCGCTAAGTTCCCGGGTGTTGACCCAATCTTAAGTCCTGAAATGAAATCAACAGGCGAAGTGATGGGCGTGGGCAAAACCTTTGGCGAAGCATTCTACAAAGCCATTATCGGTAGTAATGAGCGTCTGCCAGGTTTGCCAACTGAAGGCGAGACAAAAACTGTCTTTATCTCAGTTCGTGATAGTGACAAAGCCCAAATCGCTCCGATTGCTCGTCAGCTTGCAGACTTTGGCTTCAAGATTGTCTCGACCACTGGCACGCAAAAAATACTGAGCGACGCTGGTATCGAAAGTCAGCAAATCAACAAGGTTACTGAAGGTCGCCCGCATATCGTTGATGCCTTGAAAAATGGTAAAATCGACCTTATCATTAATACAACTGAAGGCAAGCAGGCACAAGAGGATTCGTTCTCTATTCGCCGTAGTGCGCTACAAGGCAAAGTATTCTACGTTACCACGTTAGGTGCTGCTGATGCAGTTTGCAAGTCTTATGCGATTGACTTACCGTTTGATGTCTATAAGTTACAAGATTTGCATGAGCAAGCAAAGTCTATTGACGTGGCTGAATAATTTCAGTAGATTAAGCATAACCGTTAGGCTTGCCTAGAAGCTCACTCAGCGTTGGTTGTTTGCTTTAAATATAGCCAACCATGCTTGAGGAACGATACCTTTACTGTGATAGACCTAAAAAGCATAGTGGCTAAATTGCGACTATGCTTTTTATTACGTAAGCTTAAGTGCGTCTATGCTTGAATTGAGGTGAAATACACTCATAAATGATAGCCAACTTATTTATTACATCGTCTTAATTATCACTCTTTTATATTTTATATCCATTGCAACAACACTGACACCATCTCATTATGAGGTGGTGTGGTGTTATTGGTTTAAGGAAAAAACATGCAACGTTACCCAATGACTCCGCAAGGACACGCAGCTTTAGAAGCCGAATTAAAACAGCTAAAAAGTGTCGACCGTCCACGCATCACAGCATCGATTGCTGAAGCACGCGAACATGGTGATTTGAAGGAAAATGCTGAATACCATGCTGCCCGTGAGCAACAGGGTTTTTGTGAAGCGCGTATTCGCGATATCGAAGCGAAACTTGGTGGCGCTCAAGTTATCGATCCTTCGACTCTACCACAAGAAGGCCGTATCGTATTTGGCGTTAGTGTCGTGATCGAAAACATGGACACTGAAGAAGAAAAACAGTACAAAATCGTTGGCGATGATGAAGCTGACTTTAAAGCTGGCAAAATCTCAGTCAACTCACCAATCGCTCGTGGCCTGATTGGCAAGTTCGAAGGCGACGAAGTACGCATCGAAACACCAAAGGGCATGGTTGAATACGAAGTTATGAAAGTGATCTACGGCTAATAGATAAACTGTGTTTTAATCTAAAAATTTAACGCCCTCAATTAGAAATATTTTGAGAAATGACCTTTAGACAATAGCTTTTATTGCAACGGTTGCGTTTGGCTACTTTGCCATTCAATTCCGCAGATAAAAGCTATAATACGCATGAATAGTATTTACACTATTTCGGTTACATAATGCTGCTTTTAACCATGATTTTTTTTGGCGCATAATTATTTGAGTTTGAGAGCACAACAGCTTCAATATTAAGTCTATTCAATAAGAAGTATTTAAGATTGAATAACTTTTATACGAGTTAGCACTGCTGCGCTTTCACTAAAAATAATGATGACCTGATCGCAAACATAGGCTAATATCAGCACGACTACCCTCGTTATTTGGCATATTTTTTGGTGTCATTTAGCGGGGGTTTTGTTTGTCTAAGCATTATCTACTGTTGTATTAATTACTGCTATTTTTGAGGAAATATTTATGATTACAAACGATGGTTTTCAAGCATCAACTGCTAAAACGACTATGGCAAAAAATGCAGCTATTTCTGCAATACTAACAGGTATTCTGTTAGCCGCCTCATCAGTCAATGCTGCCCCTGAGGTCACTATTGGTTCATCTAACAGCGGTAGCACTACCGTGGTCGAGCAATACTCTGATGGCAATACTGCTACTATTACGGCGACACCAAGCGGTATCACTATGCAAGACGGCATACCGTATGCGGTGACTCAGGTGACCACTGTCCCACGTTATGTCGTACATCAGTCTTCTGTTGTTCAAGGTATGGCGACCGTTACTAGCGTACCAGTGACCAATCGAACGACTAATCGCGTCACTAAAGTAGATGTGATTACCACGCCTGCCAGTAGCGTGGCACAAGTACTACCTGTTGCAACCAACGTCACCCCGCCAGTTATTATGCAACAGCCAGTGATCAATCAAGTAGCGACGAAAACAACTTTAGATACGTTGCAACTGTCCCCTACTTTTAGTACACCTGACGTAGTCAATGCCAACACTAAAGTCATGAAAATTCTAAAAAATGCTGATGGACGTGAAATTGCCGTTCCTGCCAATCATATTGCCTCAGGCGATGTGATCGAGTATCACACCACGTATACCAATACCACGGCACAGCCGGTCAATGACATCAACGCCATGATCTCACTACCGAGTGGTGTCCAACTGGCCTCGTTGAACAGTCCTCTACCAACGTTTGCCACCACCGACGGTAACAGCTATCAAACCATTCAACAAATTGGCAATACGGTGGCCATACAAGAAAGCTATTCTGGTCTGAGATGGAACTTAGCAAACCTTAATGCCAATGGAAGTCAAACCGTAGTAATACGTGTCAAGGTACAATAAAGCTGAGATTGCTGCGTATTATAATTCGATAGTTATTAGTATATGTGAAAGGTTTTGTGGACTAGCTATCTAGTCAGCAAGACCTTTTTTAAAAATAGCTCACTGATTATGATATAAATAAATGTGTGTTGATTTAAAATGCACCTCGTACTGATATTGGTTAAAACATTTTATTACGCATATTTATACCACTAAGGAAGATGAATAATGAGCATCCTATCTCTTAGAATACTTTTATTCATCCTTATTCTTATCGGCATATTTGTTGTATTTAAAGCGATAAAATGGTTTAAGAATGCATTCAATGGCGTTAAATTATTGATGCTGCCGTACAATGATAACCTAGGCCACTTCACTGTTACAAAATCAGGCGTCTATGCAATCTGGCACAAAGGCCCTCTTTTCAAAAAAACGCCACTACCTCAGTTTAGACCACATATCCGCAATACCGCTACTGATAAAGAAATTAAGCTTAATCGCTCAATACTGTCTCCGCGCTCAAACAATTTTGATACTGGAAGAGTTGAACTTTTTACTTTTAAGGCGGAAGCGGGTCGTTACGAATTGAAACTGGTACCAGGGTCAAGTACCTCAAGATTTCAAGCAATGATAGGAGGCGCCATACCGTTAGCAGATATTGATTTAAACCACTACTCTATTGAGATTCAAAAAAGCCAAGCACAGATATTCACGATACTATCCATTCCTCTCTTATTGCTTGGTATTGCAAGTATTGTTGGCGGATTGGTGGTTGGATTATTGGCTGAAAAAATCTTTATATAAATTCAAATCATATCCAAAGATACAGACTCTCGTGACGACAACCGTTGTCGCATATCGTTTAAAATTCACCTATAAATACAATGACTTAGCGATAATTTTGGTAAAATAATTCTTCATCTATTAATTGGTAAAAGGCGACTTATGGCAAACATCAATTATGAAAGATTACAGGGCAAACTCAATATTCTGGCTGATGCTGCCAAGTATGATGTCTCTTGCTCATCCTCCGCTGGTACTCGTAAAAACCAAGGCGGCGGACTAGGCGATGCTTCAGCGACAGGTATCTGTCACAGCTATACCGAAGATGGCCGATGTGTCAGCCTGTTAAAGATTCTTTTGACCAATCACTGCATTTACGACTGTGCTTATTGCACCTCACGTAAAAGCAATGAGACACCGCGTGCCGCGTTTAGTGTCGAAGAAGTCGTCGATTTAACCATGCAGTTTTATCGCCGTAACTATATCGAAGGGCTATTTCTCAGCTCTGGTATCTTTAAAAGTGGTGACTATACCATGGAGCGACTGGTCGAAGTCGCCAAACTCTTACGTACGCGCGAGCGATTCAATGGTTATATCCATCTAAAGACTATACCAGGTGCATCAAAAGAGCTGCTGCTAGAAGCAGGACTGTATGCGGATCGTTTGAGCGTCAATATCGAGATTCCGACTAAATCAGGGTTGGCTTTACTTGCACCAGAAAAATCACATGAGCAATTAAAAGCGCCAATGGAAACGGTAAAAGAAGAAATCATCACTATTCGTGAGAGCCGCAAGACTCATAAAAAAGTGCCTAAGTTCACGCCAGCAGGTCAGACTAGCCAAATGATCGTTGGTGCCAGTAACGAGACTGATTTGCAGGTGATTCAGTTATCGAGTCACTTCTACAAAAAGTATGATCTCAAGCGTGTTTACTACTCAGGTTATGTGCCGATGCTTTCCGATAATCGTCTGCCAGCGATTGGCACACCTGTACCGATGGTGCGAGAGAATCGTCTGTATCAGGCGGATTGGTTAATGCGCTTTTATGGTTTTGGCGCGCATGAGATTGTAGAGCCAGAGTCGCCGTTTTTAGATTTAGACTGTGATCCAAAGCTTGCTTGGGCGATACGCCATCGTGAGCATTTCCCAGTTAACATTCAGACAGCGACTTATGAGATGATTGTGCGTATTCCTGGTATCGGTACAAAGACTGCTAAGAAAATTGTGAAAGCGCGTAAATTCAATCAATTGACGCTATACCATCTCAAAAAAATGGGCGCTGCGGTCAACCGTGCCAAATACTTTATCGCAACCACTGGCAAAAACGAACACCTTGCTCATTTAACGCGCGATAATTTCCGTCAGTACGTATTGGCTCAAACGCAGACTAAGTTTAACGATCAGCGTAGCGGGCAATTGGCTTTATTTTAGAGTTGCTCTAGGTAATGTACGTTAGAGAAATCGCTATCTCGCTACTGTAGTTATGCTAGAAATATAGGATAAAACATGTCAGCACTTATACAAAATAACTCTTACGCTGTCGGTCAGTTAACGCCTAGTATTATACTGTATGAGCCTAGCTTTGAAGGTTGGCTGAGTGCGGTATTTCATGTCTATGCCAACCGCCTACAAAATGACATATCACTGAAGCTAACCGCTCAAGATTGCTATAGGCCTTCACTCATTGCTCAAGCAACCAGCGTAGCAACTGATGAAGACAAAGCCGAGCGCGTCCTCACAAAACTGAATAAGCTACTAGGACGCTCAGGTATGCGAAATATCTTATGGGGATTTTTATCAGAGAAAGAGGATATCGGTACGACGTTATTCCGCGTGGTCAAATACGCTATCGACTACCCTAACCGCCACATCATGCAAGATCTTGGTAATTTAAATGTTCTCGAACTAATACAAACAGTCAAATCTGTTGGCCGTGAAAAACATCGCATGGAGGCGTTTGTACGTTTTGAGCATACCACTGACGATATTTATTTTGCACGTGTAGAGCCTGACTTTAATGTGCTGCCACTGATTGGAGAGCATTTTCGCCAGCGTTATCAAGATCAGCATTGGGCAATCTATGATATCAGTCGTGGATTTGGCATTTATTATGATAAAAGTAATAGTACGTTGTCACGACCAGCAAAGCTGCAAACCATCACCGATCTCGATGATGCAGTCTTGCGCAATCCTGCCAGCATCCATAGTGAGAACGAACAACGCTATCAAAAATTTTGGCAAGGGTACTTTACCAACGTCAATATCAAAGAACGCAAAAACCCTAAACTACATAAGCAATACTTGCCACAGCGCTACTGGAAGTACTTGAGTGAAAAGCAAATGCTGCCCAATGCTGAACATTTACAAAAACGGCGTTAGTGGTTTTTAGTATTCGTTAATCTATGTCTTACACTTATATATTCTAAAACCATGCCTATCTGACCTCATCTTTTTATCTTGGTGGTTGAGTTTTAGTCGCTTTTCACTGACAATAGCAAATTGATATTACTAACTGGTGACCAACGCTATTATGAAAGTTATGCGCTTACTGTCGTCTCTAAAGCATGATGAATCCGAGCGCGGCATTTTTCATCTTGGGCGGGCATTGGTCAAAAATGAGCATACTTCTATTATTGTCTCGAGTGCCGATGAAGACAATGATTTGGTTAGACGTCTCAAGCGTGATGGCAATATATACCATCAACTGCATGTGAATAAAAAGTCTTGGCTAGCATTGCTACAAGTTTCTGCACTGCGACATTTGATAGAAAAGCACGAACCTGATGTCATCCATATACACTCGCGTACACCTGCATGGATACTGCATTTGGCACTGCGCCGAGCACGCATCAGACGGTTTCCCAAACTGGTCTCGACCATGTATGGTTTTTATCCTATTAATAAGTACTCTCAAGCCTTGCTCAACGTTGATACGATAATCACTGTATCTGATAGTGTCACTCAATACCTAAGAAAAGGACTGCGCATCGAGGACCTAGAGGACGTAGACCCTAAAGTCATCACGCGTATTTATCGCGGCATCGATACTCGGCGCTACCCTTATCGTCATAATCCTTCCGTCTATTGGCTACGCCATACCTTCGCTGAGTATCCTGAGCTTGAGCACAAAAAATGGCTAGTATTTCCAACTGTCATCGGTAATGAGTATGGACAAGAGTGGCTCATTGATATCTTGGGCAACCTGCAAGAACAGTTCCCCAATATTCATGTCATTATTATGGATGAAGACTATAAAGATGGTGATGTCGCTCATGAAGACTTTCGCCAACGTACCAACAGCTTAGGACTTGCTGAACGCATTACTTATGTAGGTAGCAAACGTAATGACATGCGGGAATGGCTATCGGCGGCCAATATTGTGATGGCACTTGCCAATGAGCCAGAGTCAATCGGTATCAACGCCCTACAAGCCATACATCTAGGTACGCCAGTTATTGGTTGGGATCAAGCAGCCTTTAGCGAGATTTTACAACCGCTCTATCCACAAGGGCTGGTCAAAAAATACAATGCCAATGCGCTCTGTAAAGCCGTTAGAAATCAGCTGGAGAGTGTGACTCGCCCTGAAATGACCAATAAATTTACCATGCGAGAGATGATTGATAAGACGCTTGAGGTATATGAAGGTTTACATAAGGCAGCACTAGCGGAAGAACAAGCGGAGGCAGATGCAATCGCAGTGCAAAGAATTAAAAAAAGCCTCAAGAAAGCGGCCAAACCTGCCCTGAATGTCGCGGTCAAAAATATTGAACCTGTTGCTAAAAATCCAAAAATAAAACTGACGAAAGAAAAACCGAGAAAAGCAGATACTACAACAGATTGAACGCAAAAAAGGCTACTTTCAACGCTGAAAGTAGCCTTTATTAAAATGACCTTTTAAATATTGAGTGTTGATGAGCACTCAAACCAGTAAGCCAGTTTAGTAAGTCGCTGGGGTGTGCGCGCTGATAATGCGAGTGATGGCATTAGTTGGGTTAATAAAAGTATGAGGCAGACAGGTTTTAATCACGTAGCTATCGCCTTCATTTAACAGGTAAGTAGTATCATCAATACGAATGATAATCTTGCCTTCGATCACGGTACCTATCTCCTCACCTTCATGAGAAATCCTATCTTCAGTCGAACTATTCGGCTGGTAAACCTCTATCAAAAACCCTAAATTCTTGATCGGACTACCATTAAATACTTGTTTGATAGAGACTCGACTGTTTGGCTCACTAATTTCTACCAGATCTTTTGGCGTAACAACTACTCTGTCTTTACGTTCTTTCCACTCGTCACTAAAAAAAGTATTTAGGTCAGAATCGAGCACTTTCAATATCGCTTTTAGCGTATTGACAGCAGGGCTAACCTTATTACGCTCGATAGCACTGATGGAGGTATTGGTCAATCCTGCTAATCTCGCCAATTTACGCTGCGAGAAACCTTTGGTAAGTCGCAATTGATTGATCTTTTTACCAATATTTTCTTCAGGCTTTTCTAACTCTTGAGTATCTTCAAGCATATCCTGCTCTTCAGTAGAACACGCTTCTTCATCGTTGATGTCATCATCGATACTGGTATTAGTATCGACGTTGTTATCAGGATTTTGTTTGACTGGCATAATGAATAAATTCCGTAAATAAAAATTTGGAAAAACCATCTTTGGCATAATTTAGTTCAGGATGCCATTGTACACCAATCATAAACGGATGTTTTGCTAAGCTGATTGCCTCTACCAGTCCATCACGTGCGACTGCCTCAACAAATAACCCCTCACCCACTTTATTAATTGCTTGCTTATGTAACGAGTTGACATGCCACTCTTCACCAAATGCTGCAAGCTTTCCTTCAGGCTGGATAAGAACATCATGTACTGGCTGATATTGTACTTCGAGCGGTTGCGTATTGTCCTCTAGATGCTGCTCATAAAACCCTTCTATTTCACGCCAATCTGGGTACAGTGTTCCCGCAAAATGCACGTTCATCTCTTGTAAGCCACGGCACACTGCTAATAAAGGTGTGCCAGACTTGTCTGAATAATCCAATAGCTTAAAGCTCAGCTCATCACGATTCAAATCTTGCTTTTCTTCTACGTGTGTCGCGCCATAACGTGTCGGCGCAACATTGCTATAACTTCCTGTCAATAATATACCATCTACTAGCGACATCAATGTCTCAAAGTTTGCGTCATCAGCAGCGGTGTAAGGTAGCAATATTGGGTTCCCACCATAGTGTTGTATGGCATCGATATATTTTTGATATACCGCTTGTGCTGGTTGACCATCAACCATCTTATGGCATGACACGATAGCGATAATTGGCTTAGTAGTAGACATATTCTTTCCCTAGATATGATATCCGAACCTATATGTCCAGATGGTGTAAGTATTTACTTAACCAAAATTTAGCACAATATCTCATTAAATGTAAACTATAAACTTCACCAACAATTATTTAAGTCATTATGAGTTATATAAATTACTTTTAGATAAATAAAAATAAATATTGACAACTATAAACTTCATCCATATATTAAAAGACATATTTATGACACAAAACAATTTCTATACATTGTGCACATTAACAGATAGCTTTCTGAAATTCGCTAAGCACTGAATACTAAGTATTTAATATTGTTAGTTAAATTATAAAAGCCAACCAAAATCGTTTGAAACTGACAGGGATAGAAGAGATGACAACGAATAGTGAAACTATAAGTACGGCAACAAATAATACCGAGTATGTTTATATTGCGGCGGGTGATATCAACGGGTTACTTCGCGGTAAACGCATCCCATATAATCAAATGGAAAAAGCACAAAGTGGCGATATTCGATTACCACTATCTATTTTAGGTGTCGATATTTGGGGTGCTGATGTCATTGAATCTTCTCAGTGTAATGGCGATATCGATGCCATTGCTCGCCCTACTGGTCGTGCTGCTTCTCCGCTTCTAAATACCAGTGCACCATCATCTCTGCTACCTGTTTGGCTCTATACCGAAGACAATGAGCCTTACTACGGTGATGCTCGCCACGTTCTGAACTTTATTAGCAACAAATTCAAAGCGCTTGGTTTGACACCTGTCATGGCAACCGAGCTTGAGTTTTATTTGGTTGACTATACTGAGGGAGAGACACCCAAACCACCTATCCGTCCTAAGAGCGGCCTGAGACTGAACAAAACCTCTATTCTTAGTATCAATGATTTATTACAATTTGATGAGTTTTTAGACGAAGTCTATGCTCAGTGTGAGAAACTCGATATTCCTGTTGATGCGGCATTGGCAGAAAACGGCTGTGGTCAGTTTGAGATCAACTTATTGCATGTCGATGATCCACTAAAAGCCGCTGACGATGCGATACTATTCAAACAAGTGGTCAAAGCAGTCGCTGCTCGTCGCAAGCTCACTGCCACTTTTATGGCCAAACCTTTTGGTCTACAGTCTGGTAATGGCTTTCATGTACATTGCAGCTTGCTAGATAAAGATGGCAATAATATCTTTGACGATGGTTCAGATGAAGGCTCGGATATGCTACGTCATGCCGTCGCTGGTCTACTAAAGACTATGTCAGACTGCACATTACTTTTTGCACCACACGTCAACTCTTATCGCCGCTTTGCACCAGGTACACTAGCACCAAATAATGTGTCATGGGGTTATGAAAACCGTACAGCAGCGGTACGTATTCCAGGTGGAGATTCAAGAGCACGCCGTATCGAACACCGCGTTTCAGGTGCCGATGCCAACCCTTACTTAGTCTGTAGTGCGGTACTAGCAGGCATGTTGTATGGTATCGAAAACAAACTAGAAGCCCCAGATCCAATCAATAGTATTACTTATAATGATGAAGACCTTAAAACCTTGCCATTAGATTGGTTATCAGCCATTCGTCAATTTGAAAACAGCGACGTCATTGATGCACTATTCCCAAGCGAGATGATTGAACTTCTGATTGCCGTTAAAAAGCAAGAAGCCATGCGCTTTGCTCAGCAAGTCACCAATCTTGAATACCTCACCTATTTACAGGATGTCTAATATGTCAAATAGCAAGCCGTCTAACAACACGCGCAATATTCCACACTACTCAGACAATGGGCAATATCCTGATAGCTATTATGCTGCCAGTCGCAATCCTAAACCAGATAGACCGAAGCTAGAGAATGACATTCATGTTGAGATTTGCGTAGTAGGTGGTGGCTATAGTGGCTTATCAACGGCGCTGCATCTTATGGAAACAGATCACGAAGTGGTCGTACTTGAGGGCGCACAGATCGGTTGGGGTGCATCAGGTCGCAATGGTGGTCAGATTGTCAATGGTCTAAATGCCAGCTTGGAAAAAATCAAAAGCTCTTATGGTCAAGAAAATGCCGATTTTGTCGGTCAGCTTGTGACTCGCGGTGGCAAAATCATTCGCCGATTGATCAAAGACTACGATATCAGCTGTGATCTGAAAGAAAAAAACATCTTTGCCGCCTTAAACAACGGGCAGTTAAGAGACCTACAAAAAACGCATGCACTGTGGGAAAGCCATGGTATGCACGACCGTGAAATGCTCGACAAATACGGCATGCAAGAGCACATCAAATCAGATGCGTATGTGGGCGGCGTTATCGATCATTCAGGTGGACACTTTCATCCACTAAACCTTGCGCTTGGTGAAGCAGCTGCCATTGAATCACGTGGCGGTACTATTTACGAAAACACCTTAGTCGTTGATGTTGAATATGCTGATGACCATATCAAGGTCATTACTGAGTTTGGTACGGTCACTTGTAAACAAGCCGTTATGTGCGGTAATGCGTACTTAAACAAAGTCATTCCTAAACTGACTGATCGAGTTATGCCAGTATCAACGCAAATTATTGCCACCGAACCATTGGGTGATTTGGCCGATCAGCTGCTCCCTACTGATGTTTGTGTTGAAGATGTCCGCTATATCCTTGACTACTATCGTCTGTCAGCAGACAAGCGCATGTTGTTTGGCGGCGGTACGGTCTACGGCGGTCAAGATCCCTCTGATATCACCGCCAAAATCAGACCCAACATGAATAAAATCTTCCCAGAGCTGCGTGATGTAAAAATTGACTATGCATGGAGCGGTAACTTTGCGCTGTCTTTTTCACGTGTGCCGCAAATGGGCAAGCTACATGATCGAGTATATTTTGCCCATGGGTATAGTGGTCACGGTGTGACAGGCTCGCATCTGTTTGGACAGATACTGGCTGATGCTATCAATGGCAACACAAAAGAGTTTGATACATTTACGAAAATTCCTTGGATTCCTTTCCCTGGTGGTCGCGCACTACGAGTGCCCTACTCTATGATGGGGTCATGGTGGTACGCGCTAAAGGACAAGACTGGCATGTAAACACATGATCAACCTTGCATAAAAGCGGACGATATACTCAACGCTTTTCTCATAAAAACTACTGTTGCACTGATCTATCACAGTAATGGATTGCTGTGATAGGAAGCTTGATAGAAAGTTGTTTCGCTACTCTCTATCGAGCATCAACCACAAAATAGAGTTTGTTTTAAAAAATTATGTTCTATAGGGAGTGTAAACATGAACATGAAACTCAATGATGCTGTCGAAGGGCACTATCATAATAAGCGAGTCTTTCTCACCGTAGTAGTAGCCGCTGTTATTTATCTAGCCTTTGCTTGGCTTTCTATGAGTCGCGGCCCAGATGAATCTTGGGGTGCTTTGTCCTTATTACCCACCTTATTAGTATTAGTCACCGCTATCATCTCTAGGCGTCCTTTTGAATCTATGATCGCAGGCTGCGTCGCTGGCCTCGTTATGCTCAACCCATTCGATTTAGTTTCCCCTTTCGCAGATAATATCTCAGCTGTACTCGGTAACGAAACCATTATTTGGATCGTACTCGTTTGTGGTCTCATGGGTGGTCTTATCCAGCTCCTTGAAATCAGTGGATGCTTAAATGGTTTTAGTGAATGGCTACAAAAAATCATCAAGTCGCGTCGTCAGTCGTTATTGGCTACTTTTGCGTTGGGCGTTGTGGTATTTATTGATGATTACTTGAACTGCTTGGCGGTATCTACTTCCGTTAAAAAGCTCACTGACGTCTATAATGTCTCTCGCGAAAAGCTCGCCTATATTGTCGATTCAACCGCCGCTCCTATGTGTATCATCGTGCCTATCTCGACTTGGGCAGTTTACTTTGCAGGTCTACTAGAAGAAAATGGCGTAGCGGCAGATGGCGGCGGTATCGGACTTTATATCAGCGCTATTCCTTACATGGCCTATGCATGGTTTGCGCTACTCATCGTATTTTTAGTGGCTTACGGTATTCTAGGCGACTGGGGACCAATGAAACGAGCTGAAAAACGCGCCAAAGCTGGCAACCCTGTTCCAGAGGCTTTCGTCGATGAGCAGTTAGTGTCAAATGTTAAAGCCAAACGCACGTTATCGTTCAAAGCCAATATCGCTAATTTTGCTTTTCCAATGATTCTGTTGATTGTCTCGACCATCTACTTTGAAGTTGACCTGTTACGCGGTGCACTATTAACCTGTTTTGTGACGGTTGTTATCTATTGGATGCAAGGTATCTTAAGCTTTGAGACACAAATGGAGTCTATCTTTAAAGGCTTTAAAGTCATGCTCTATCCTCTCTCGACCGTTATTGGTGGTTTCTTTTTGAAAGCCATTAACGACGAGCTTGGTATGACGATGTATGTCATTGACGCTATCTCACCGCACATGACGGTCATTATCTTCCCTGCGATTATTTTCGCTGTGATGGCTTTCTTAACTTTTGCGACCGCATCAAGCTGGGGTCTGTACGTGTTGGCGATGCCGATTGTATTCCCAATATCACTCGCCCTTGGCGTAAGCACACCACTTATGATTGGCGCCTTGTTATCGGCTTCATCGTTCGGTAGTCATGCGTGCTTCTTTAGTGACTCATCATTGCTTGCCGCGCAAGGTGCTGGCTGCTCTCCTATGCAGCATGCCTTTACCCAATTCCCTTATGCATTGTTAGGAGCAGTACTAACTGTCTTCACTTTCTTAGGATTGGGTTATATGATGGCTTAAGCGTATAAACTTGTCTAAAATTAGCTTAACTATGGTTAAACTATACACTAACGAATGATGAGAAATTGTTCGTTAGAAAATACAAATCACCATTTACCTATAGTATTACCTATCGATCAATAAAAGGATTTAAATCATGCGAAACGTTACTGTGGCAACTACTCAGATGACATGCAGTTGGGATATCCAGCAAAACATTGCAACCGCGACTGACTTGGTAAAAAAAGCGGCCAATGATGGTGCCAATATTATTTTGCTACAAGAGTTGTTTGAGACGCCCTACTTTTGCCAAGTTCATGATTTTGACTATTTCAAACTGGCGACCTCAGTTGAAGATAATGCCGCTATCAATCACTTTAAAAAACTGGCAAAAGAGTTAGAAGTGGTATTACCCATTAGTTTCTATGAAAAATCAGGTAATACCTTTTTTAATAGCATCACTGTCATCGATGCCGATGGTGAGATATTGGGCACTTATCGCAAAACGCATATCCCAGATGGCATTCCTTATGCCGAAAAATTCTACTTTACCCCTGGCGATACAGGGTTCAAAGTTTGGCAAACCAAGTACGCTAAGATTGGCGTGGGTATCTGCTGGGATCAGTGGTTCCCTGAATGCGCTCGTAGCATGGCATTGATGGGTGCCGAGTTGCTGTTTTACCCGACTGCTATTGGCGATGAGCCAACGCTTGGCATCGATTCAAAAGGCCATTGGCAGCGCTGTATGCAAGGCCATTCTGCAGCCAACCTGATGCCAGTCATTGCAGCCAATCGCATTGGCACTGAAACTATCAGTCAACATGGCAATGACAGCACGATGCAGTTCTATGGTAGCTCGTTCATTACCGACGGTCGCGGGGAGATTATAAAGGAAGCGTCAGCAGATACGAGTGAAGTAATGAGTATGACCTTTGACTTAGATCAACTGGCTATCGAACGTCAGGAATGGGGCGTGTTCCGTGATCGTCGTCCATCAATGTATGGCACGCTGCTCACTCACGGTTAACTCGATTTCCGTTTCTTTAGTTTACTCTCATTATTTTTATAGTCGCTCGTGTACGATAAGGTGATTTTATGTCTATATTACTGACAGACTCAACCCCGCAGCAAGATGGTTTTTATATGCCAGCAGAGTTTGAGCCAATACAAAAAGTCTGGATGGTCTGGCCATACCGTGCTGATAACTGGCGACAACAAGCTGTCCCTGCAAAAAAAGCTTATGCTGATGTAGCATTGGCGATTAACAAGTTTTGTGCAGTTGGCGTGCTGGTCAATCCTGACGACTATCAGCAGTGCCGCGATAGCTTACCTGATGATATCGACGTTATCTCTATGCCTAGCAATGATGCGTGGGCGCGTGATACCGTTCCGTCATTTTTAATCAATGATGCAGGTGAGCTACGTGCTTGTGATTGGACATTCAATGCATGGGGCGGAGACTATGATGGCCTCTATTCACCATGGGATGACGATGATAAGCTCGCAGAACGACTGTGTGAGCAGCTAGATATTCCGCGTTATCGAACGGATAACTTCGTTATGGAAGGTGGCGCGTTTCATGTCGATGGTGAAGGCACGGTTCTGACCACGCGTATGTGTCTGCTAAGTCCGGGGCGCAATCCACATCTGAACGAGCAGCAGATTGAGGACAAATTAAAAGCTTATCTCAATGTTCAAAAAGTGCTTTGGGTTGATGATGGTATTGACCCTGATGAAACTACAGGTCACATTGACGATATTGCCTGCTTTGCACGCCCGGGTGAAGTGGTTTGCTTGTTCACTGATGATCCTGAAAATCCGTTTTATGAAGCAACGCAAAAAGCCTATAAGCAGCTCTCAAATATGACCGATGCAAAAGGCAGACCTCTAAAAGTCCATAAGCTTTGCTGCACCCAGCAGCCAGTAACCTTGCCTGACGATTACGACATTGTCCAATCTGATGATGCCAAACCACGTCTGACAGGTGATGTCTGTATTGCCTCATATGCCAATTTTTTGATTTGTAATGACGCGGTCATCGTGCCGCAATATGATGATATAAATGATGCACTCGCCATCGAACAGCTTGAAAAAGTCTTTCCTCAACATCAGGTAGTGGGAGTACGAACAAGAGAGATTGTATTTGGTGGCGGTAATATTCACTGTATTACGCAGCAGCAACCAAAACCATCAGTCAAAAGTAACAATTAAAATTATTAAGTAAAAGTGCCTGTATAAAAAGATAGACCCAAATGGACGATAAACTCAATAATATTTTAAAATAAAGGACACAATATGAGCGACTATCAGGTTAGTAACCCAGCCACTGGCGAAGTAGAAGCCACTTACCCTACTGCCACTGAACAAGATATCCAACAGGTCATTGAGCAAGCCGACAGCGCTTATCAAGATTGGCGTCACATCTCATTAGATGAGCGCAGTGCACTACTGCATAAAATCGCTGATATCTATCTTGAGCGTCAAGATGAGCTATCACGCATCGTCGCTAATGAGATGGGCAAGCCCGTTGCACAGGCAAAAGGTGAAATCGGTCTGGTTGCTGATATTTTTCGCTACTATGCAGACAACGCTGAGCAACTGCTAGCACCTAGTACTATTGACGTCGATAGCGGATCAGCATCGGTAGAAAAGCATCCTGTAGGCGCGCTTTTAGGCATCATGCCGTGGAACTATCCACATTACCAAGTCGCCCGTTTTGTCGCGCCAAACTTTATGGCGGGTAACACGATTATCTTAAAACACGCACCGCAGTGTCCAAAAACCGCAGAAATTATCGTCGATATCTTTAAAGATGCTGGCGTACCTAAAGGTGTCTATAACAATATCTTTGCGACCAACGAGCAATCAGCGACCATCATCAACGACGCACGCGTTCAAGGTGTCTCATTAACAGGTTCTGAACGTGCTGGTCAAGCTGTGGCAAAAGAAGCTGGCGGCGCACTCAAAAAAGTCGTTCTAGAATTGGGTGGTTCAGATGCTTTCATCGTCGCAGCCGATGCCGATATCGAGCAAGCGATACAAGGCGCTATCTCTGGTCGTTTCGGTAATACAGGACAAGCTTGTAACGCAGCCAAGCGTTTGATCGTTATCGAATCGGTCTATGATAAATTTGTTGAAGGCTTTACCAATGCAGTCAGCAACATGACTTTGGCTGACCCGCTCAAAGAAGATACGTTCATTGGCCCAATGTCATCAAAAGCTGCTGCGGTCAATTTGCAGTCACAGTTAGATAGCGCTATCCAAGCAGGGGCAACGGTATTGGTAGAAGGTGGCATGGAGAAAGACAAGCCTGGTGCTTGGTTTAAGCCTGCGGTACTGACAGATGTGACTGAATCAATGGACGTATATCGTGAGGAGCTGTTTGGTCCTGTGGCAGTCGTCTACAAAGCAAATGACATCGAGCATGCTATCAAGATCGCCAACGATGTTCCTTTTGGTCTAGGTGCGTCTATCCAAACGCAAGATGCAGCGCTGGCTGCTGAAATTGCTGACAAATTAGAAGTGGGCATGGTTACTATTAACGCGCCTTCTGGTTCTGAGGCTAATACGCCATTTGGCGGTGTTAAACGTTCAGGTTTTGGCCGTGAACTTGGTACCCTTGGTATCACCGAGTTCTTAAACTATAAGCTTATCCGTGATAAGTCTTAATAGATTGAACTTAGTTGAATGAAAAAAAAGCCTAACGTTTGACGTTAGGCTTTTTTATGGGAAGCTTATTAAGGTAAGTTTACTTTTTATATGGATTTTCTTTTAACCATTGCTGGTTAGCCGTTTTCAGCTCGCGCAGCTCATGGTCCATAATGTCTTTACTTTTGCCAGGATGCTTCATCGTAGCATAACCGTATAACACCCCGCCAAGTACGATCCAGCCAAGGAAAATCCACCACTCAATCGGGACGAGTGCTGATGGCATACCTGGTAAATAAAGCGTGAGCATACCAAGACTTAGGATAATGGTGATAATACCCACCAGTTTACCTGCTGGTACTCTAAATGGTCGTACCATATCAGGCTCACGGTAGCGCAGTACTAGGAATGATAGGGCCACGCAGCTATAGGCAATAACGATACCGAACCCGCCAGCATCTACAATCCATACCAGCATTTTACGACCAAACAATGGTGCAAGTGTCGCTAGACCACCGATCAATAAAATCGCATTGACGGGTGTGTTGTATTTCGGATGCAGCTTGCACAAAAACTGTGGCAACATATGCGTTTTACCCATAGCATATAGCAGACGGCTACCACCGATCAGAAACGCATTCCAGCTCGATAGAATACCAAGCACACCACCAATAACTAGCAGCGTACCAGCCCATTTACCATTCCAAGCATTGGTCATCGCATCAGCCGTTGCCAATGTCGAATCTTGCGCTTGTAATAGCGGTAAAGTCTTACCCACACTCCAAGCGACAGCAACATACCATAGCACGGCAATGATGATAGAGACGATCAAAAACTTGCCGATATTCGGGCGAGATAGATTGATCTCTTCTGCCGCTTGAGGAATGACATCGAAGCCAACGAACAAGAACGGTACCATCACCATCACAGTCATAATGCCGCCCATACCGCCAATAAAGTTAGGCGCTTGTACAGAGTTAGAGGTTTCAGGACTAAATAGTAATGCACCCACGAACAGTAATACACCAACAAGAAAAATACCGACTACTGCTGTTTTTTGGAACCATGCACTGACTTCCATACCGCGTATGTTCAGCCAAGTGACAATCACTGAGCCGAGCATACCGACACCTACCCAAGTGGCATAAACATCCCAACCAGCAATATTCCAAAGATATCCTTGGCTATAATTGGGAATGATATATTCGACGACGGTGGGCAGCGCTACTGCCTCAAAAGCGACGACCGAGAAATAACCAAACAAAATACTCCATGAGCAAATAAAGGAGATATTAACCCCTAGCGCTCGATGGGTATAAGTATGCTCACCGCCAGTAATTGGCATAGAAGCAGCGAGTTCAGCATACGTCACACCAATCAAAACAACTACCAGACCGCCTACCAAAAAGGCGCTAATTGCGCCCCATATACCTGCTGAGATGATCCAACTACCCGCCAGTACCACCCAGCCCCAACCAACCATAGCACCGAATGCCAGTGCAATGATATCGAACACCCCTAACGACTTTTTTAATTCAGACATAACCTACTCCTTGTCTGTGTTTCATCCGTGTAAACCTTTTACAGTTACACTATTTTTGTTAAATGGGATAATACCCATCATATTTGTTGTCTCTGTCGCGTCGCCGTAAAATTTAGATTTGCCATCGGTATAGTATTCAAACAGCAAAAACAAAAACGGCGTCTTGACTTGCAAGGCGCCGTTAAAAAGCTCACTCAAAGTGAGTGTCATAAGAAGAGCAACCTTGCCGTTATCTTTCATACAATCTTTTAACCAATATCGGTACTTGAAATAGCTGTACTTGGTTAAAAGCGGTCCATCGCTAAAATAAACGACACTCAATACTTTTTATGCAGTTAGAATACCTTTGATGATATCAAGGCCTTCTTGTAGCACTTCATCTTCAACTGTCAATGGCACCATCACACGGATCGCATTGCCATACATGCCACAAGACGCTAATAACAAACCTTGCTCAAAAGATTTTTGTTTAAGATTGGCAGTGGCAGCAGCATCTGGCTTGCCTTCGCTATCCACTAAATCAAATGCTAGCATGGCACCTTTATAGCGAACGTTGCCAATGCTACTTAGGTTTAAGCCTTTTAAGAATTCGGCAATGGTATCGCCAATCACAACACTGCGTTCAAGCAAATTCTCTTCTTCAATTACTTCTATTACAGCCAATGCTGCTGCTAATGCAATCGGACTACCAGAATACGTACCACCCAAACCACCTACTTGCGGCGCGTCCATAATATCAGCGCGACCAACCACTGCTGATACAGGGTAGCCACCAGCCAAACTCTTAGCTGTGGTCATTAAGTCTGGCTCAACACCCAACTGCTCGCCTGCAAACAAAGTACCCGTTCTGGCAAAACCACATTGGACTTCATCAAAAATCAATACAATACCGTGCTCATCACAAATTTCACGTAATGCTTTAGCAAATGATGGCGTGACCTGATGGAAGCCACCCTCACCTTGAATAGGCTCAATAATCATTGCCGCCACTTCGCTTGGATCAATATCTGCCTGAAAAATCATATCAAGGTTATGTAGCGCTTGTGCTTCTGTAACGTTCAATTCTTCAGCAGGGAACAATGCGTGGAATACAGGACCAGGCATTGGGCCAAAGTTCTTTTTGTACGGCAATACTTTACCAGTCAAGCTCATGCACATTAGCGTGCGACCATGCCAGCCACCAACAAAAGAGATAACGCCTGGACGGCCAGTTTTAGCACGAGCAATTTTGATCGTGTTCTCGACTGCTTCAGCACCAGTGGTCAAAAATAGTGCTTTAGTTGGACCGCTGATAGGTGCTTTTTCACACAGTTTTTCTGCAAGATCAACATAGCTTTCATAGCTAACAATTTGCGCAGCAGTGTGCGTGAATTTGTCAACTTGCTCATGTACACGTTGAGTGATTTTTGGATGACTATGACCCGTATTTAATACCGAGATACCACCGATAAAATCAATATAACGCTTGCCTTCAACATCCCAAATCTCTGAGTTTTTTGCTTTTTCTGCAAAGATAGGAAAGGCAACCCCAAGTCCTGTTGGTAAAACAGCTTTACGACGGGCAAGTAATGCTTCGTTAGTGGTTTGGGTGTTCGTAGTCATCAGAATGTCCTTTTTTAATGTGGTGTTGGTTGTATTAAATTCATTACTATCGGTATTGCTGTGATTGGTACTCGTATCATTAATACCAATCACAATGGCTAGCTACTATTAAAATGTGCTTGTGCGTTAGCTATCGTTATATTAGCTAACGTCAGAACACCAATATTTGGTCGTAATATAATCTTCGATGCCATATTTTGAGCCTTCACGGCCAAAGCCAGACTGCTTCACACCACCAAATGGCGCAACTTCTGTAGAAATCAAACCAGTGTTGTGTCCAATGATGCCGTACTCTAAGCCTTCAGTCACACGCCATGAGCGAGCATAATCACCACTATAGAAGTAAGCGGCCAAGCCATAGATAGTATCGTTAGCAGCACGAATAACTTCTGCTTCGTCTTTGAAGGTAAAGATGGTCGCAATTGGTCCAAAAATCTCTTCAGAAGCGATGTACATATCACTGCTAATATCTGTGATAACCGTTGGGTTATAAGTCAATTCTGAAGCATCGTTGACACTACCACCAGTGACCAGTTTTGCGCCTTTATCTAGTGCGTCTTTTAGCAAGGCTTGAACTTTATCTAACGCTTTTTGGTTGATAAGAGGACCGATATCTACGCCTTCTTCTAAACCATTACCTACTTTTAATTCAGCAACTTTTTTGACAAACACCTCTAAGAATTTATCTTTGATACTGTCTTGAACATATACGCGGTTGGCGCAAACACAAGTCTGACCAGCATTACGATATTTAGAAGCGATTAAGCCGGTAGCAGCTTTTTCTAGATCCGCATCATCAAAGACGATAAATGGCGCGTTGCCACCCAACTCTAATGACAGTTTCTTGATAGTTGGTGCACATTGTGCCATCAACGTACGGCCTACTTCTGTAGAGCCTGTGAATGACAATTTATGAATGCGTGCATCACCCGTTAAGATGTCGCCGATAGTTGATGATTTACCAGTTACAACCTGAATGACGCCAGCTGGGATGCCCGCTTGCTCTGCCAACACACCAAGTGCCAATGCAGAATATGGCGTTTCGGTAGCAGGTTTGACGATAATCGTACAGCCTGCTGCTAGCGCAGGAGCAACTTTACGCGTGATCATTGCAGCTGGGAAGTTCCAAGGCGTGATAGCTGCACAAACACCAACTGGCTGTTTAAGAACAACATGACGTAGCTGTGAGCTATTAGCTGGAATCACATCGCCATAGACACGCTTGCCCTCTTCAGCAAACCAGCGAATAAAGCTATTGGCATAACCCACTTCACCACGTGATTCAGTAAGTGGCTTGCCTTGCTCAGCGGTCATAATAATAGCCAAGTCTTCTTTATTGGCATCGATTAGATCAGCCCATTTTTGCAATAACTCTGCACGCTCTTTGGCTGTTTTTGCTGCCCACTCTGCTTGGACATCATGAGCATAAGCAACTGCTTCGTTGACATCTTCTGTCGTGAGGCTTGGTACAGTACCAATAAGGTCGCCGTTAAAAGGATTATTTACATCAAGCACAGCGTCATCACTAGCAGCATGCCAGCCGTCTTTAATGAAGCAAGATTGTTTGAGTAAATCTGGATTTGATAACTGCAGCGCGTGTGACATGGTGACGCTCCTTGTCATATAGGATGTGTTTATAAGAATGTATACAATAGTCAGTCGTAAATAATTATTGATAATTTATTTTTTGTTCAATATACTGAACACGTATTCTATATACGAGACATCATTATAAGAACGATATGACGTGATTTGCAACCCTTAATCGCATTATTTTGAAAATTATCTTGTACTTTTTTCTTTTATTTCACTTTATAGGTTATTTATGAGTTCGACTGCCGTGCCTGCGCTAGACAAAACATTTCAGATTTTGGACTTGATTACCGATAGCTTACAGCCTTTGACTGCGGCTCATATCGCAAAAGAGCTTGGGCTACCGCGTAGCTCAACTCACAATATTTTGCAAAGCCTACTTGCCAAGCATGTCATTTACAAAGACTCTGAAAGTCGCTTTTATTTGGGTTCGTATTTGATGTATTGGGCAGGCAAGTACGAGCAGCAGCAAGGCGTTGTACAGTTGTTTAAAGATTTGATTGTGCAGTATCCAGTACTGCTTCAGCACACCGTAACTTTATCGAAGCTTGATTTGGGAGAAGTAGTATTTTTGGCTTGTCATGAGTCGCCTGAGCCGCTTGGTTTTACTTTTCGTGCAGGCGTTCGCGTACCTGCGGTATTTTCTGCGACGGGTAAAGCCATGCTATCGACATTATCGATGGACGGTATCAAATCGTTGTATCAAGATACATTTCCAACGCCTATGACTCAGAATGGTGTCAGTAACTTTGCCGATTTGGCTACCGAGCTTGCAACGATACAAGAAAGCCGCGTGTCTCTCGATGATGGACAGTTGCGCGATGGGATGTACTGCTTGGGCACCCATATCCGTAATGCCTCAGGCAATGCGGTCGCTGGTATGGCCGTGAGTTTTTTGCAAGGAGAGTATGAATCTAAGCGGGCTGAGGTCAGTGCAGTACTGATTGAATTGGCCGAGCAAATTGAACAGCATTTAGGCTTTACGGCGAACTGATAGCTGATAGAAAATGGGTCACAGGGCTTTCTGCTGCATTCTGCGACCCATTTTATCTGCTTTTTATTTTGTTATTACTGAAGCTTTTGAGCTATCAGTTATCTTGATTATTTATAACACTTATTGCTGTAAATATACGGCTGTCAAAGTGCTTTCAAATAATTCCATCGGCTTTTAATTTAGCAATCATCTTACTGTCATAACCCAAGTCAGAAAGTGTGCTGTCAGTATGCTCACTCAATTGCGGTGGTGGCGTACGATAGCTGACAGGTGATGCGGACAATTTGATAGGATTTCCGAGTGCGCGTACTGGACTACCTTGCTCAGTGAAATTCACAATCATGTTGCGGGCTCGTGCTTGCGGCATGGCTAAGGCTTCCGCCACATTATGAATCGCGCCACATGGGATACCTGCTTGATCTAAAACCTCTAACCAATAGGTGCGAGACTGCTTGGCAAATTGTTTAGTTAGCTCGCCACATAGCAGTTCACGATTGGCAACGCGTTGTGGGTTGGTCGAAAAACGCTCATCAGTATGCCAATCAACTGCGAGCACGTCACACAGTTTGGCGAACTGACTGTCATTGCCACAGGCTAAGATAAAGTGCTGCTCACCTTCACCAGCAAATACTTGGTACGGCACAATATTAGGGTGCTGATTGCCCAATCTTGGCGGTATCTTATCTGATGCCAAATGGTTCATACCAACGTTAGCGAGCATGGCAAGCGCACTATCAAGTAACGCCACATCGACGTGTTGTCCAGTACCAGTATGTTGACGCGCCAGCAGTGCCGCCTGAATACCAATCGTCAGTTGCAAACCTGCAAACAAATCAACAACTGCCACGCCAACCTTGTGTGGTTCGCCATCACTAGGGCCTGTGATACTCATCAGCCCCGATAAACCTTGGATAATATAATCATAACCGGGCCGCTTGGCATCTGGACCTGTTTGACCAAAACCTGTCAATGATGCATAAATCAGCCGCGGATTGTCTTGCTTTAGACTGTCGTAATCTAGACCGTATTTTTCTAGGCCGCCCACCTTAAAATTTTCAACCAAAATATCACTCTCGGCAATTAGCTGCTTGATAATAGTTTGCCCTGTTGGCGTAGTGATATCTACCGTCAGTGATTTTTTATTGCGGTTAATGGTCGCATAGTAAGCGGAGGTGTCGTCGCTAAACTTTGGCGGCGCCCAATGCCGCGTTTCATCGCCAATATGCGGACGCTCTATTTTGATGACTTCAGCACCGAGGTCGGCCAATACTTGCGTACAAGAAGGCCCTGCTAGCACTCTCGACAAATCAAGCACTTTGATACCATGCAATGCACCCTCTGGCATATTAATCATATCTGTCATGAGATTCCCTTACTCTGTCGCGTATTTTTTGACTTTTAATCATAAAATTATTATTCATCATCTAACTATTTAACCGTTAAATGATGAATAACAACTGAAAAACGTACGCTACTGTTCATGCTCTTTTAACAAAAAGCCAAGCAGTCACGTACGTCATAAAATACAGTTGTACCAAACACTATTAGCTAAAAGCGCTTAAAAGAACGCTTGAATACCTGTTTGTGCGCGACCTAGGATAAGCGCATGGATATCATGTGTACCCTCATAAGTGTTGACCGCTTCCAAGTTCATCACATGACGGATGATATGGAACTCATCAGAGATACCGTTACCGCCATGCATATCACGCGCGATACGAGCGATATCAAGCGCTTTACCGCAGTTATTACGCTTAATGAGTGAAATCATCTCAGGCGCAGCGTTGTCTTCATCCATCAAGCGACCGACACGTAGTGCTGCTTGCAACCCTAAGCTGATTTCTGTTTGCATATTAGCTAGTTTTAACTGCACAAGTTGCGTTGCGGCGAGCGGACGACCAAACTGCTTACGGTCTAGCGTGTATTGACGAGCCGCTTTCCAGCAGAATTCAGCTGCGCCCATACTGCCCCAAGCGATACCATAGCGGGCTTTATTTAAGCAGCCAAATGGTCCTTTTAGACCACGAATATCTGGGAAAGCGTTGGCTTCAGGAACAAATACTTTGTCCATGACGATCTCACCCGTGACTGAGGCACGTAATGAGAACTTGCCTTCGATTTTTGGTGCAGATAATCCTTTCATGCCTTTGTCTAAGACAAAACCGCGAATCTCACCCGCATCATCTTTCGCCCATACTACAAACACGTCAGCGATAGGACTGTTGGTAATCCACATTTTATTACCAGTCAGCTCGTAACCACCATCGACTTTGCGCGCACGTGTCGACATTGATGAAGGGTCAGACCCTGAATCTGGCTCAGTCAAACCGAAGCAGCCGACGTACTCACCTGTCGCAAGCTTTGGCAAATACTTTTCTCTCTGCTCTTCTGTGCCATACGCCCAAATAGGATGCATCACTAGGCTTGACTGCACACTCATCGCTGAACGGTAGCCCGAATCAACGGCTTCTACTTCCTTAGCAATCAGACCATAAGCAACACTAGATAGACCAGCACAGCCATAGCCTTCAATCGTGACACCTAGCAGACCCATCTCACCCATTTGACGCATGATATTACGATCAAAATTTTCATTGCGGTTGGCTTCGATAATGCCAGGCATCAGCTCTTTTTGAAAAAACTGACGCGCGCTGTCTGTGACCATACGCTCTTCTTCTGTTAGCTGGTCACGTAATAAGAAAGGATCTTCCCAATCAAAGCGTGGGCTAGTAGATGTTGCCATGTGGATCTCCTTGGTATCAGTCATCCTGACTGACGAATAGTGATTGATACGTCATTTAGCCTAACAAGTCGTTGACTTTGTTATTCCGCTATGCGAAACTTAGTTTCATAAATTAAAGCTATTTAATCAAAATTTCGCCGCGCTGTAAACCTTTATTAAAAAAAGATGAGTATAAAATGACGAAACCCTTATCAACATCTACCTCACTATTAGAAAAAATATATGGAATCATGAATCAAAATAAAGGAGAAAGTGATCGACAGTTCGTCACAGCACTGGGTCGTGGACTGACGATACTCGCAGCGTTTGAACATGATGAACGGCTCACCCATCAGCAGCTATGTCAGATGACAGCACTACCAAAGGCAACTGTTACTCGCCTTATTCATACCTTAACGACGCTTGGGTTTTTACGTATCACTGAGCACGGACAGTACCAATTAGGTAGTAGCGCTGTGCGTCTCAGTGCAACCGCATGGAGTCGTCACGATATGGTGGCAGCAGCTGAACCATTATTACGGCAGTTCGCTAGTGAAAATGAAGTATCAGTGAATCTGGCGACTGAAGTCGAAGGGGAAATGCGCTATCACGCCTGTTGCCGTAGTCCTGCTCGACTATCGGTCAACTTACAGGTTGGCTCAGCGGTGCCCGTTGCACGCACTGCCATTGGACGCGCTTTTTATGCAGCAAGCTCGCAAGCCAGACAGGCAGTCATCATTAGCAATCTAAAAGAGAATTTATCTGTTGAAGAATACGACCATGCACAAACTGCCCTAGCCAGCGCGACAGAGCATTACGAAAAGTATGGCTATACCGTGTCTGATGGGGATTTTTCTACTGACATATTGGCAGTCGCGGTTGGCGTATATGATGTCGCAACAGGGCAATACGCGTATTCGCTCAATGCCAGTGTGCCGAGTGCCAACTGGGAAGCGGATGAATATGCTGCGATGATAGTGCCAAAATTGCAGGCATTGGCGGAGCGGATTGGTGGTAGGGTTTAGAAAAGAATAAACAATAAAGTTCTAGCACAGGTATTTTTACTTAGTAGTATGGCAATGTGAACTAAAACTGGTTTGCCCTACACATGATCGCTATCTAAAAAGAGTAACTTTAATACCCCTAAGCGAATATAGATGCGGTAAACTAAAGTGTGAGTGATAAATCACTTTCACATTGAACCATTTAATAATTATTTTTGTATGAGGAAATACCAATGATAAACATGAACGATATGTTAGGCGCTGTAACTGGCGGTGATAATGCTGATAACAATGGCTTATCAGCATTGATTAATAGCGCAAAAGATATCAGTAGCGAAGACATCCAAAGATACCAAAGCATGTCAAAGTCTGAGCTATTAGATGAGATCAAAAACTCTGAGCACAGCGCAACTGTTATTGCTTTTATCAAAGATCTGATAGCAAAGAAATTCAACAGCTAGGCCAGTGATAATTAAGCACTAAAACACTAGGTACTTAATTATCAAGTACTTAGTTATCAAGAATACCGTTTTATTGGGTTTAAAAAATATGCGTCATACGGTATATTTTAAACCCTTTTATTTGGTATACAAGTGAATATCAATCGAATGCTTGCAAGCAGGCTTTGAACCCATCGGTGGTGGTGGCGAATTTACCACACGAAGCATCAGCCAACATACCAAAACCCAAGCATGGCTGCTTGGGCAATTTTTGCCTGTTAAGATTGCTTTTGACACTATTAATGACGATCAAACTTTAGTACTAATTGTCTGCTAAAAATTATAAAGGGACATTCTTATTTCACCAATAGTGATTAACAGGACTTTGATAGGACTAAGGACACGCCTTAATATTACTACTCTCCTGTTACCCATTGATACCGACGTAATGACGTCATACGTGTATGATGTACGCGATAAACGTAAGCATCTTATCTATATCAATCATTACTATTGAGCCTCGTTATGCCTGAATCTCGTACCAATCTAAACCCTGAACCCAAAACCAGCTCGCCGTATTTTATCGGATTATTACTCCGCTACAGCACGTTTGGCGCGGCGATTTTAATTCTATTAGCGGGTTTGCTATTGGCAAGTTGGTGGTTGATTGTTATTGGTGGGTTGGCTGTAGCACTTGGTATCTATGATTTGATTCAATCTAAGCACGCGATATTGAGCAACTACCCTGTGGCTGGACATATCCGCTATGTATTGGAAGACTTCCGTCCTGAGATTCGCCAGTACTTGCTTGAGGACGATAAAGAACAAGTTCCGTTTTCACGCCAGCAGCGCGCGCTCGTATATCAACGTGCTAAGAATGTCAGTGATACCAACGCCTTTGGTACGTTAGATAATCTCTATACTCATGGCAAAGAATGGTTTTTGCAATCAGCCATCAGTGCACCACTAGAAAACAAAGACTTTCGTATTATGGTCGGCGGTGAGCGTTGTCAGCAGCCGCACGATATGTCGGTATTTAATATCTCTGCAATGAGCTTCGGCAGCCTATCAGCAAACGCCATCATGGCACTTAATCAAGGCGCAAAACGCGGTGGCTTTACTCATGATACGGGCGAAGGTGCAATCAGTCCTTATCATCGCAAGTTCGGTGGCGACTTAATTTGGGAGTTAGGTACGGGTTATTTTGGTTGTCGCGATAATGAGGGCAATTTTGATCCACAGTCTTTTGCCGAAAAAGCCGTTGATCCACAAGTTAAAATGATCGAAATTAAATTATCACAAGGCGCTAAGCCTGGTAAAGGTGGTGTCCTACCTTCTAGCAAAATCACGCAAGAGATTGCCGACACGCGCCAAGTGCCTACGGGTCAAGACTGTATCTCGCCCTCCTCGCACACTGCATTTAGCACCCCGCGCGAGCTAGTCGCTTTTTGGCAGCAACTGCGTGACTTATCTGGTGGCAAGCCTGTTGGCTTTAAGCTATGTATTGGTCAGCCATGGCAGTTTATGGCCATTGTCAAAGCCATGATAGAGACGGATAACTATCCTGACTTTATTGTTATTGACGGTGCAGAAGGCGGCACAGGTGCAGCGCCCGTCGAGTTTATGGACAATGTCGGCATGCCAATGGTCGAAGGATTTTTGCTGGTACACAATACATTAGTCGGTGCAGGCATCCGTGACAAAATCAAGCTTGGTGTCAGTGGCAAGATCGTATCAGGCTTTGATATTGCGCGCATGATTGCGCTAGGTGCAGACTGGTGTAATTCGGCACGTGGCTTTATGTTTGCAGTCGGTTGCATTCAATCGCGCTCTTGTCACACCAACACTTGCCCAACGGGTGTAGCTACTCAAGATCCTTACCGTCAAAAGGCACTCGATGTTCCGAGTAAAGCGGAACGTGTTGCAAGTTTTCATAAAAACACGCTAAAATCGCTTGCCAGTATCGTAGGCTCGGTTGGCTTGCAACATCCTAGTCAATTGCAGCCATACCATATCGCACGACGCTTAGACGACGGGCAGATCAAGCTGTTATCCAAATTTTTCTATTTTGCTGATGAAGGTGCTTTACTCGATCATAGCGCACGCGCCGACATTTTCAACCAAATGTGGGTCATGGCAAATCCTGATAGCTTTTTAGCCAATAATGATGCGCTTATTGCTTATAACAAGGACTCGCGCGACAAAGGCAAAGAGACAAATGCGCCAACAGAGCACAGCGCAGCTTATGGTTCTGAGCCATCAACTGCCAATGGTGGACACTTAATTGGTAATGTGAATAATACAATCCGTGACTTCCCGCCTACTAGTGACTGACTCAGCGCCTGAATCGTTGTACCTGAAAAGTAGTGATGAATGTGCGATTGAGCAATAGATAGTACCCAACCTCAAATAACTTATACATTAAAAGACGCGTGATTGATGCCAAGTTCTACTTTTTTCTTACCGTTAACAGCGATGGCGCTGATATTAGGCCTGAGCGCTTGCCAGCAGACACATAATGACGTAGCTAATAGCGATACCGACAATTGGTCATGTCAGACTGAAGACACGCCTTTTACCTACAGTATTTGTCGTGTGGATACTACTGCTTTAACGAGCGAGCGTTATTCATTACAACTGTTTTGGCAATCTTCTGATAACAATGAGCCTTTGCTAACTTTTGATGCGTTATTGGCAACATTACCAAACAATGAAAGTCTCAATTTTGCAATGAATGCAGGCATGTATAATGAAAATTATGCGCCGATTGGCTATACCGTCATCGAAGGCAAAGAAGTCAAATCGCTAAATACAAAAGAAGGTGGTGGTAATTTCCATCTATTGCCTAATGGGGTGATGTGGTGGGACAAAGCTGGTACAGTACAAATTACTGAAAGTAATACGTTAAATGAGCAGCTGGACAATGGTGATGTGCAGCCTTGGTATGCGACGCAATCTGGCCCTATGTTGGTCATCGATAACGAAATACACCCACAGTTCAACCCCAATAGTAGCTCAGTCAAACTGCGCAATGGTGCAGGCGTTTGTCGTGACGGTAGTGTACAGCTCGTTAATAGTGATGAGCCTGTGACCTTTTATCAGTTTGCAGAACTATTCAAGGATGAGCTAGGTTGTTCAAATGCGCTATTTTTGGATGGTGGTATTGCCTCAGCGCTGTATGCGCCTAGTATCGATAAGCAAGATAAAAAGGAGGTGGGTGTGATGATTGGATTGGTCGAAAATGAAGAGTAATACGTATCTATATTTTTAGCTCAACCTCTGTTTTCTCATAGTATGTTGCATAAAAAAGCACTGGAAATGACATTGTCATCCAAGTGCTTTTTTATTACTGGCCATAAGTAAAAATCAGCTAGCTAACTGTTAGCAAAACCAAGTTAAAAACTAGCCGCCCAAGCTCATTTTAGGGCCAAACGGTTCATAGTGAACACTATCGACTCCGTGCGCTAATGCTACCAACCCATCAATCATACTTTCCATAAATGGCATCGACCCACACACATAGATATCAGCAGGGTTAGGCAAAGTAGCAAGCCATGTTTCATCTAATATTTGCCCAGACTCAAAGTAAAATATATGTTTTTCCACATGCGCGGCTTGTCCGAGTAATTCGTTAACTTGATCTGCAAAGGCATGATGAGCAACGTTCTGACAGGCGTAAACCCAGATAATAGGACGTTTAGGATTGGCTGATACTTGCGCCTCTAGCATAGATAGTATAGGCGTAACCCCGACTCCTGCACTCATTAATACTAAGGGCACATCATTTTGCTGTACCAACTTTTGATTGAGCGCAAAGTCACCAGCTGGAGCCGATAGTAAAACCGTATCACCGACTTCTAGTTGGTCATGCATATAGTTAGAAACCAAACCATGATGCTTATTACGGTTATCACGTCGGACGGCGAACTGAATGCCTGTATCAGTACTGACAGAGTATAAAGAATAATGACGCAATGCTATATGGTCGCTGTCTTTTGGGTCTGTTTTCACAGTGATATATTGACCAGCAGTTAAGGTCAACTTGCTCAAATCAATATTTTGAGTATTTGCTAAATCATTGCCTGTATTGTGCGCACTCTTATCGACTGGTACCACGGTAAAAGCTGCGATATCTGTAGCAACCGCTTCTTTTTTAGTGACTTTAAAGGGTACAAACCCCTGCCACATCGCTTCTTCATACATGCCATGTTCAATCTGGATGAATACCGAGGCAATTTCATCATAAGCTTCTGTCCAAGCATCAATAATGTCATCAGTAGCCGCCTCACCTAATACTTCTTTTATCGCCCCAATCAAATGCTTGCCAACGATAGGATAATGCTCAGGCAATATTTGTAAAGCTCTATGCTTGTGGCTAATCTGAGTCACTTGTGGCAATAACGTAGCCAACTTATCCAAGTGCTTGGCAGCAGCCAATACCGTCGTTGCTAGTGCCGTCTGCTGTCTTCCTAGTTTTTGATTGGTCTCATTAAAAATATCTAACAGCTCAGGGTGCTCGTTAAACATATTTTTATAAAATACCGTAGTAATTGCAACGCCATGCTCTTCGAGTACAGGAACGGTTGCGGTGACGATTTCTAACGTTTTTGGTGAGGCCATATTGTTTCTCTTAATCATTAACTGCGTTGATAAACTTAAATGTTAAAAATGATTCGTCTAAACTGGCAACGATGATCAAACCTTTTTACTGTCGTCATCGATACTTTTAGCTAACCAATTCAAAAACACTTATAACATTTATTTAAAATGAATGTTAACACAATTTACTAGGCAGACCAATATAGTATTCATATAGAACTTATCTTCTTTAATAAAAAACAGCCGCTATGTCGTCATAACGGCTGTTATTATAAGGATTCAATCTATGTAAATAGACTTTATCATTTAGGCTAAATATTAAAATTACCTTGCCATATATTGGGTCATTTCCTCAACACCATGTAAGGTCATCGGATACATCTTATTTTCAAACAGTTTTTTGATCTCAACGATGGTTTGCGTATATTGCCAGTAGCTTTGGCTTTCAGGATTGAGCCAAGCTACTTTATCAAAATGCTCAAGTACGCGCTTCAACCATACAACGCCCGCTTCATTATTCATATACTCTACACTACCACCGACTGTCATCAGCTCATAGGGCGACATCGATGCGTCACCGACGAAGATGACACGATACTCTCGACCATATGTATTGAGTAGCTCAAACGTTGGCATTGGTGCACTATGGCGACGATTATTGTCCTTCCATACATAGTCATACAGGCAGTTATGGAAATAAAAGAATTCTAAGGTTTTAAATTCATTTTTTGCCGCAGAGAACAGTTTTTCAAGCGCTTCGACATGGATATCCATACTGCCGCCCACATCAAACAACATCAGAATCTTAACTCGGTTACGGCGCTCCGCTTGCATATGAATATCGAGCACACCTTTTTTTGCCGTGCGCTTAATCGTCTCATGAATATCTAGCTCGTCAGCACTGCCTGTCCGCGCAAACTGACGCAGATTACGCAGCGCCATTTGAATCTGACGAGTACCGAGTTGATTGTCGTCATCGAGATTGCGATATTTACGCTGCTCCCAGACTTTTGCCGCACTACGTTTACGAGATTCACCGCCGACACGTACGCCTTCTGGATGGTCGCCATAAGCACCAAATGGCGAAGTGCCGCCCGTGCCTACCCATTTACTGCCACCTTGATGACGCTCTTTTTGCTCCTTTAACCGTTCCTCTAGCGCCTTCATCAGCTCCTCAAGCGAACCGTACTTTTTCAGTAAGCGTCTTTGCTCTTCCGTTAGGTTTTTTGGATCGAGCTTTAGATCCAGCCATTCTTTGGGCACATCCGTTAGCTTGGCTAATAGCTCATCCATATCAAGACTATCGACACCTTCAAAATAATCTGCCATGGCCCGATCGAATTTATCAAAATGGCGCTCGTCTTTGACCATACACAGTCGAATCAGACGATACATATCTTCGCGGCTGGCAAAAGTAATCAGTGCTGGATCTTCAGGATGCGACTGCATCATTAGCCCTTTATCTAGCGCGGCATTGAGATCGAGCAGCTCGCGCGTACTGACTGGCACGCCATAAGTACGCAAGGTATAGAATAGTTTGATAAACATAAGAGTCGTATCACTTATTGGCTGATATTATTATCTGGTGATATTGCTGATATCATTCATTGGTACCGTCATAGGCTAAACGCTTGCATTGGCTTTATATCAAACATCCAATATTGGATATAAAATATAAAAGTCAACGCAAGCTACAAACATTAGCGACGCATCATATTGGCAAAACGCTGTAATAAACTTACATCGGCTTCGTTTTTGAGCAATGCGCCATATAATGGTGGAATAGACTTTTCGCCGCGCAGATTTTCTTCTAGCTCGTCCTGAGCCATATCATCAGCAAGTAACAAGGTTAACCAATCGACCAACTCAGACGTTGATGGCGGCTTTTTAAGACCTTGAATACCGCGCAGCTTATAGAAAATATCCAATGCATCATTGACCAGTTTTTCTTGAATATCTGGAAAATGCACTTCAATGATTTGACGCATGGTTGCTTCTTCAGGGAAGTCAATGTAATGGAAAAAGCAACGACGCAAAAACGCATCTGGCAGCTCTTTTTCATTGTTTGAGGTAATAATAACCACTGGACGCTGCGCTGCTGTGATGGTCTCGCCCGTCTCGTAGACATAAAAAGACATCTTATCAAGCTCATGTAGCAAGTCATTTGGGAACTCGATATCGGCTTTATCAATCTCATCAATCAGTAGTACGCTACGCTCTGTACTGGTAAAAGCGTCCCACAACTTACCTGGCTTGATATAGTTGGCAATGTCATAGACCTTATCATCGCCCAATTGCGAATCCCGCAGGCGCGATACTGCATCGTATTCGTACAGTCCTTGCTCAGCCTTAGTTGTCGATTTGACGTGCCAAGTAATCAGCGGCATACCCAAACTCTCAGCAACTTCTTCGGCGAGCAACGTCTTACCTGTGCCAGGCTCACCTTTGATCAATAATGGCTTTTGTAAAGTCATGGCAGCATTTACTGCCAGTTGCAAATCATCGGTAGCAATATAACTACTGGTACCAGTAAAGTTTTTCTTAGTATTATCAGCTGTGGTCATAATCAGATCTCGATTGTTGTTATAGATGAGTTGTTATAAATGGATAGGTCTAAAACATAAATGATTAATACAGAATGAGTTAGTAAAGAATAAATTAGATTAGCACAGCCTGATGCATTGCCAAAATACTCATGCGTTCGCATTTATTAACAATTGTTATGTGCAGTGGATAGTGAACAATTATTTATAGGCCCAATAAACAATCTGGCACAAAAAAAGACACGCAGCGGTGTCTTTTTATTGGGGCATCAAATAGTTTTTAAGAAAATAATTTTGTCTCAACGCTTAGCCTATTTTTATCACTTATCAGATGTATCGTTATCCGGCTTCTTAGCCAATGTACTGCTTTTTTTCAAGCTTACATTAGTGTCAGGCTGTTTGGTTACAGTAGCACCTTCTGGTAAATAACTGCCTGTGGTCATTTGCAACGTGGCCTGCGTATCTTCTGCGCTGCGGCTACGGGCTTTGTCCAAGCTCGATGCAAATGCACTGCGTATCAGCTGCCATAAGAAACCAACAAACAATCCTGCGACCAGTATCACCAATATTGGCAGCATACTGGCAACCGCGCCTGCGTAATCTTTCATCAGCACAGCATAGACTACGCTAATGCTGGCTGGTGCAAGCTCGCTCGGATCACCAAGCGCTGTACCTGGTGCTACCAATACCGCAAACAAAACCATCCAGCTCATACCGCCTAGCGGTTTTGGCATTACACGAGCAACGAGTATCCATAGTACTAATACCAAAACAACACCACCAAGATAAGCATACATTGGCAAATCTGCGGGCGGGACATCCTTCACCATTTGGCCCCACCAAATGGCAATCTCACCGAGAATGTCACTGATAGACTCTAGCGGTAAGCTATATAAAATACTTTTTAACCAGTCCATGCGTGTTTATTTACCTGCGTTTATCGCCGATGACACCATCTGTGTCTAGCGGTATATGTGCGTTCTGTAGAACTAGAATGGGCCCAAGTACATAATGAACTTATGCATTACGTAGGGTGTCAGTTTATCATGACTTTCTATGCAAATACATGTGAGCAAATGTGTCATCGATTTTCTATCGACGATATTTTACAGGTAGCGTACTGATACCTCCTACCACACTTGCTTGCCAACAAGCCTATTAATTATAGATGCTGTCCTGCGATTCACGAGCACGCAGCTCTGCTTGGCGACGCATAACATCCTGCGGCGGCAACTGCACAAAGTAACCTTGAGACTGTAGTTTTGTCAGTACTTCTTCTTTATCAACACGAGCAAGCTTATCCGTTGTCGCCAAGTCCAAATGCATGACGAACTTACTACGACCTAAACCCGCGCGGAAATCTTTTGGTAATACACCAAGCCAGTCTTTGATTTCGTCAGTATCATCAGGATAATCAGGACGCGCAATGTAGATATACATGTCATCATGTTTGGGAAACTTATAAATATCGCAATGCATAAAAATCACCTATCAGAAACTATGCGCGTAGGTTAGCATATTTCAGACAAACACCAGTAGTCGCTTTGCGTTTTGCTATCGTAATTTTTGCCAAAAACACAGATAAAACGCTGATATAGAGAATAAAAAAACTATCATAAAATGTCGTCTATTTGCAGACTCCCCTATCAAAACATCGTTTTTGCCAAATTTATTCATTTTAATGGCTTTGATGACTTGTAAAAGCGCTTTGAACCTTTCATAATAAAAGTGTTTTTCAGGAGAGAGTTTGACGGCATCGATTTTGTATTGAACCCTATTGGTTATACAACACTCGCAATTGCTAGATAACCACCGAAGGCGCATCTACCCTGCCAATCGCTCAGGTAAAAGGACTGAAAAACGCATGTCACTGTTGTTTGATAGTATGTAGTAGCATCACGCTCATAGCACACTACTTTGTCAAACATAAGGCATAACAAATCTGGAGAGTGGTAAGAACGGACGACGTCTTACCCACCGAAGGGGAGAAAATACGCTATTATCAACGATAGGGCTTATATAACTGCTCAAAAATGATGATTCGTATTGAAAATCTCAGGTCACAGGACAGATAGGGCTCAGCTTAAACTGACGTATAACGTCTGTTTGGCTTACGTCTTTATCTTTGCTTTCTGTGTCACCCTTTGATGTGATATTTGCACCTTGCGATATTGCTTCTCGCTACTTTTACGTTGCGCATCATTTCCTACTCTGCCGAGTATGACTGATGTACACATAAGGATTTGTTATGACTGATACCCACTCTCAAGACATCACTTCTCAAAACGCCCAAAGCCAAGCCCCTCAGCGCACCCCTTTTTACCAGTCTCATATTGATAGTGAGGGCAAACTGGTCGATTTTTCTGGTTGGGAATTGCCAATTCATTACGGTTCACAAATCGAAGAGCACGAAGCGGTACGTACAGATGCCGGTATGTTTGATGTCTCACATATGGTTGTGACCGATATCAAAGGCGCTGATACTAAAGCATGGCTACAAAAACTGCTCGCAAACGATGTCAATAAACTCACTACCGCTGGTAAAGCACTATACTCTGGCATGCTCAACGAGCAAGGCGGCGTCATCGATGATTTGATCGTCTACCTGATGAATGCAGAAGAAACTGAATACCGTATTGTCTCTAACGCAGCCACTCGTGACAAAGATTTAGCACAGTTTAATAAAGTCGCTGAAGGTTTCGATATTGCGATTACCGAGCGTCCTGAGCTTGCTATGCTTGCCGTCCAAGGTCCAAATGCTATTGCAAAACTGGCTCAAGCCAAGCCAAATTGGGCGGATACCTTAGCAGGCCTAAAACCTTTCGTTGGTGCTGACTTGACCGGTATCGAAGGCACTGATTGGTTTGTGGCTCGTACTGGCTATACTGGTGAAGATGGTGTCGAAGTCATTATGCATGCCGATGATGCTCCTGCTTTCTTTGAGCAGCTAAAAGCGAATGGCATCAAACCTGCTGGTCTTGGTGCGCGTGATACATTGCGTATGGAAGCAGGCATGAACCTCTATGGTCATGATATGGACGAGACTATCAGTCCTTATGAGTGCAACATGGGTTGGACACTAGCGCTCAAAGACGACCGCACCTTTGTCGGCCGTGAAGCATTGGTCAGCAAACGTAAGCAGTCAAAAGAAGACAACACCGCTATGAAGCAAGTAGGTCTACTATTGACCACACGTGGCGTTTTGCGTGAAGGCATGACGGTGACTATCAATCAAGGCACAGACAACGAGCAGACTGGTATTATCACCAGCGGCACATTCTCCCCTAGCCTAAAAAATTCAATCGCAATTGCTCGTGTACCTGCTAGCTTATCAGAAGATGACAGTGTACAAGTCGATCTACGCGGTAAAGGTAAATTCGTCGATGTACGCGTATTGAAGCTACCTTTTGTCCGTAACGGCAAGCAACAGTTTGACTCTTAGGTCTTATAAATTCTATCATTAGGGCGCGTTGTTATTTTACAAATAACTCTGAAAATAACGACACGCCTACCCTCTATTACTTTTGTTAATTAACCTCTATCACTTAGGAGAGAGACCATGAGCAACATCCCAGCAGAGCTAAAATATATTGCTAGTCACGAGTGGCTACGCCTAGAAGACGACGGTACGGTCACTGTTGGTATCACTGACCATGCTCAAGATCTATTGGGTGATGTGGTATTCGTTGAACTACCAGATGTGGGTGATATCATCGCTGTTGATGACGAAATCTCAGTTGTTGAATCAGTAAAAGCTGCTTCTGACGTTTATGCCCCTATTTCAGGTGAAGTTATCGCTATCAACGAAGCACTAGAAGATGATCCTGAAATCATCAACTCTGACCCGTATGGCGAAGGTTGGTTCTTCAGAATGAAGCCTGACAATATCGCTGACTACGAAGCACTAATGACTGCTGACGAGTACGAAAGCGACTTATAAGCTAAGCCTGCTCTAGTAAGACATTAGAACTTGTAAGACCTCAGCTAGAACAAAGTATTAGCCCCGACTGAACATCATAGATACTGGCGGCAGTTGGTATCTATACTCTCTATTTAAACGACTTAAAAGCCTTTCTAATTAAAAGTACTGGCTCATTGACCATGCTTGTTATTTGAAAGTAGCTTTATATGTAGATCTCCAACAATCATTATCGTTCGATGTTATTGCTTCCAAGCGTTATCTCATTGACTCGTATTGATCACCTATTCGAATCCCAATGAATACGTGTCATCAATAACGACTCAAACTGATAACCCAATTTTCAGCATGGATCCTAATATGAATGCCAACACCGATAATAAAGACCCCATCGCTACGCCAAATCATACGCCGCAGCTACAAGCGTTTCGCGATATCGTAGAATCACGCCGTTCAGTGCGCCGCTTTACTGACACGCCCATCCCTGACGACGTGTTGGCAGATTGTCTACGTTTGGCCATGCTAGCGCCGAACTCTAGCAATCTACAGCCGTGGGAATTTTATGTTATCGATGACGCTGACAATCGCAAACGTGCCGTCAAAAACTGCATGAATCAAAACGCAGCTAAAACATCAGCCCGTTTGATTGCCATCGTTGCTCGTACTGATGTTTGGCACGATCACGCTAAGCAAGTATTGCGCGAGTACCCTGATCAACCAGTTCCAAAAAAAGTGAAAGACTACTACAACAAAGTCGTCACGATGGACTTTTTGCGCGGCCCAGCCAACGTAGTTTCGGCTGCAAAATGGGGTGCAACTCAGGTAGTTAGACGCGCAAAAGGTCCAATTAAATCACCTTATTATACGTTTGAAGACACCAAAAACTGGGCGACCAATAACACCGCACTTGCCGCCGAAAACCTTATGCTAGCATTGCGTGCTCATGGGTTTGACAGCTGTGCCATGGGCGGCTTTGATGAGCCTGCTATGAAGCGCCTACTAGGCTTGGGTGACGATCAGCATATCATTATGATGATTGGTGCAGGTGAACGTGCTGACAATGGCGTTTACAACACCCAGTTCCGTTTTGATCAAACACAGTTTGTGCATTACGTATAACGTACCGCTCACACTATTCCCTTAATTGCTATTTTGTTTATTACTCCCTTAACCAAGGATTGTCATGACTATCTCTCAAAACCCATCGTTTGATACCTTTCAAGGATTATTCAACGAAGCTGAATTTGTCTATCGCCACTTAGGTTCAAATGAGACCAAGCAAGCTGACCTACTCAGCGCTGTTGGTTATAAAGATATGCCAAGCTTTATCAATGACACTGTGCCTGAGCCAGTACGTTTGCACAAAGAGTTGGATTTGCCAGTAGCGATGAGTGAGCACGCTGCGCTTGCTAAATTGCGTACGATGGCAGACGATATCACTGTTAACAAAAGCTATATCGGCCAAGGCTACTCTCCAGTTCGTATGCCTGCTGTCATTCAGCGCAACGTTCTTGAAAATCCAGGCTGGTATACGGCTTATACGCCTTACCAAGCGGAAATCGCTCAAGGTCGTTTAGAAGCATTGCTCAACTTCCAACAAGTATGTATTGATTTGACTGGTCTTGAGCTGGCTGGTGCGTCACTGCTTGATGAAGCAACAGCAGCGGCAGAAGCGATGGCGATGTCAAAGCGTGTGAGTAAAAGCAAATCAACGCAGTATTTCGTCGATGAGCGTGTCTATCCACAAACGCTAGATGTTATCAATACTCGTGCTAAATACTTCGGTTGGGAAGTCGTCGTTGGTGATTTTGAAACGGCTAAATCTGGCGACTATTTCGGTGCGCTATTCCAGTATGTCGGTGCTGAAGGCGATATTAAAGACTTAACAGACGTCATCAGTGCAGTAAAAGAAAACAAAACCTACGTGAGTGTCGTCAGTGACATCATGAGCTTGGTGTTATTAAAATCACCAGCCGATATGGGTGCAGACGTAGCACTAGGTAGTACTCAGCGTTTTGGTATCCCAATGGGCTTCGGCGGTCCACATGCCGCTTATTTTGCTTTCTCTGACAAAGCCAAGCGTTCAGCACCTGGTCGTATCATTGGTGTATCAAAAGACGCACAAGGCAATACAGCACTACGTATGGCCCTACAAACGCGTGAACAGCATATCCGCCGCGAAAAAGCCAACTCAAACATCTGTACCTCACAAGTGTTGCTAGCTAACCTCGCTGGTATGTATGCGGTATATCATGGTCCAGGCGGCGTAAAGCGTATTGCCACTCGTATTCATGCGTTTGCCACGGCATTTGCTGATGCTATCACAGAATCTAACGATAGTAGCTTGAGCGTGGTACATGATCAATTCTTCGACACAGTCGTGGTTGATTGCGGTTCAGAGAAATTGGCTACGCAAATCTTCAAAAATGCAGACAACGTTGGCTACAATTTATGGCGTCTAAGCGATACCAAATTGAGCGTTGCTTTCAGTGAAACCAGCGATCAACAAGACTTCAACACATTGACTCAATTGTTCGTTAATAAGTCACGTGATCTACCTGAAACTGCTCGTATTTCTCTGGATAGCGCACACCTACGTACAGATGACATCTTGACCCATCCAGTATTCAACTCGCATCACACCGAGCATGAAATGCTACGCTATCTAAAGTCGCTTGAAGACAAAGATCTAGCGATGAACCGCAGCATGATTTCACTGGGTAGCTGTACTATGAAGTTGAATGCCACTAGTGAGATGCTACCAATCACTTGGCCTGAGTTTGCCAATGTGCATCCTTTTGCACCGCGTGACCAAGTCACTGGCTATATCGCAATGATCGATAGCCTACAGGATCAATTGAAAGCCATTACTGGTTTTGATGATGTCTCTATGCAGCCAAACTCTGGTGCTTCTGGTGAATATGCGGGTTTGTTAGCGATTCGCCGTTATCATGAGTCATTGGGCGAGACCAATCGTGATGTTTGCTTGATCCCAATGTCGGCGCACGGTACCAACCCTGCTACTGCGATGATGATGGGCATGAAAGTGGTCGTGATCAAAACGGATGAAAACGGTAACGTTGATATCGACGATTTAACGGCTAAATGTGAAGAATATAGCGATCGCCTAGGTGCGCTAATGATCACTTATCCATCGACGCACGGTGTATTTGAAGAAGGCATCCGTCATATCTGTGATTTGACTCACAAGCATGGTGGTCAGGTCTATATGGACGGCGCAAACATGAATGCTCAGGTAGGCATGATGCAGCCTGCAGACGTTGGTGCTGACGTATTGCACATGAACCTGCATAAAACCTTCTGTATTCCACATGGTGGCGGTGGTCCAGGCATGGGCCCTATCGGTATGAAAGCGCATTTGGCAACGTTTATGGCCAACCATACCTTGAGTCCTGTGCACAATGCACAAAAAGACTGCTCGGCAGTATCGGCAGCACCTTATGGTTCAGCGAGTATCTTACCTATTTCGTGGATGTATATTGCTATGATGGGCCGTGATGGTTTGCTAAAAGCCACTGAGCTGGCATTATTGAACGCTAACTATGTGGCAGCCGAGCTAAAAGATCACTACCCTGTCTTATATGCGGGCAAAAACGGCCGTGTGGCTCACGAATGTATCATCGATATTCGTCCATTGAAGGAAGAGACTGGCATCACAGAAAGCGATATCGCTAAACGCTTGATGGATTATGGCTTCCATTCACCAACGATGAGCTTCCCAGTCGCTGGTACACTTATGATTGAGCCAACAGAATCTGAATCAAAAGAAGAGTTGGATCGTTTTATCAGTGCGCTAAAATCTATCAAAGCGGAAGCCATGAAAGCCAAATCTGGTGAAGACAACTGGACGCTAGAAGACAATCCGTTGGTCAATGCACCGCATACGGCTGCTATGATTACTAGTGAAGAGTGGACACATCCTTACAGCCGTGAGACTGCTGCATTCCCACTACCGTACATCCGTGCAAACAAGTTCTGGCCAAGTGTCGCGCGTGTCGATGATGCGTATGGTGATAAGAACCTAATGTGCTCTTGCCCAAGTATCGAAAACTATATGTAATTATTATTTCCGATAGTTATTCTCTGTAGTAAAAAACCTCCAAGTCAGTAGCTGACTTGGAGGTTTTTATTATGCTGACTTTTTATCCATCACATTAGCAGGTAATATTATAAATAAAATAAATGATAAGAAATTAGTGCGATAAAAACTCTTCTTAATAATAAGCTATTTATCCTAAATTTCTGAAGTAACCATTGGACACTGCTATGCAACATAAAGCGCCTAAACAGAAAACTCGTGTCATTCTCATTCATGGACTACATCAAACTCCGTGGATCATGCGACCATTAGCCAAGCGCCTGCAAGCAGCAGGGTTTGATACCCACCAATATGGCTATCGTAGTATGCGTGATGATATCAAAACTAACAGCGCACACCTAAACAGTTGGCTAGAAACAAACCACCACCCAGACCACCCTGTAGACTTGGTTGGGCACAGCTTGGGCGGTTTAATTATTCGCGATTTTGTTGCTCAGTATCCAAAATGGCAAATTGGACGTTGCGTGACTTTAGGGACACCGCATGTAGGAAGTGTTTGTGCCGACTATATCTGGCGATTAACTCCTGCTGTCGTAGGTCGCTCATATGTCGACGCACTAGATGGCACAGTTGCGCCATTGCCCAAACATGTAACGCTAGGCATCATCGCTGGTAATCGACCTTATGGTCTGGGTCAGCTATTTTTGCAATATCACAATCGCAAACTGCGCAAATCTAACAAGCCGCTACTCAACGAGCAGCTTGCACATGATGGAACAGTTTATATAGAAGAAACAAAAATAGAAGCCGCAGCTGATCATATCGTCATGCCAGTTTCGCACACCGGCATGCTAGTGAATCCAGATGTCGCCGAGCAGACTCGATACTTTTTAGAGCATGGACGATTTAAACGCTAGCAGTGACATAAATGCTTTAATGTAAGCTCTATATCTTATCGGGTATTACCTTATTGAATGCTTATTTATTGAACACGGATACCCATGCCCTGCTGCAGTTCGGTTTTATGTTTTTTAATAACTGGAATTAAAGTTTTAATAACCCAGTCGTTACGCCAGCCTTTTAGCCCTTGCGGCAGTTCGCTAACGTCTTTATCAAGAGCAACCACTTCATACAATTGCCCTAGCCATTTTTTACGCATCAATACACTGGCAGGTATACCGATCTCGCGCGCATGATCATCAATCGCCTTTTGTACTGCTTTTGACAACACTTTGTTTTTCGAGCGATACGGCGGTACAAGACAGTCTGGATGCTCAGCAGGCGGTAGACTCTTGGCATCTCTGATTACTTTCAGCAGCTCTTCACCATAGAGTCGCAACATACTACGGTGCATGGTCGTTTTATGTGCCAGCTCTCGCATACTTTTCGGTTTTTCGGTGACAATCTCACGTACCGCTTGTTTTTTTATCACAAAGGTGCGCGGTTGATTGGTCGCACGTGCCAGCTCTTCTCGCCACGTGGCTACCCCTTTTAGTATTGCCATCTCTTGCGAGTTATAACGATAATCTGACATCGTGAGATACATCGCTTCATCTTCGACGTGCTGCGAGTCATATAGATCACTGGCATAGAGCTGACAATCAGCCCAGACATAATCGTATAAGTCTTGCGCCTTAAGCGCATGCTCGATACTGAGATACAGCGCTGGCAAATAACGCACATCATCGATGGCATACTGCTCCTGCTCATCTGTCAACGGGCGCTGGAGCCAATCAGACTGGCTGTGTTCTTTATCGATATGCATGTCTAGCTGATCAGCCAATGCTTGCTGATACCCCATTTGCAATTGACCCGTTAAATAAGACAACGCAATTTGCGTATCAAAGATATTGGTCAACGGTGGACAGCCAGACAACAGGTAAAAAATACCTAAGTCTTCGCCGCAAGCATGCCAGATAGCCACATCTACTTTGCGTAGCGCTTCCCACAGTTCAGCCAGTTGTAGCTGCGGTGCATCCAGCAGATAAACATGATTGCCAGTATTCAGTTGTACGAGTGCCAAGCGCGGATAATACGTGTCACGCTTGATAAACTCAGTATCTAATGCCACACGTCCGCAAGTCGCTAAGTCATCGATGACTCCATCTAACTCACTTTGCTTGCGCACCCATGTGATAGCAACGTCATCAGCAATATCCAACAGTGCATCAATATCTAATACTTCAGTACCTAGCACCTCAATATCAGGCACTTCAACATCTGGAGTATTAGTAGCTGGCTCGGATGGTGTGACTACTGACATTGGCTCAGTATTAGCAGCTTCTTGCGATGAGCTATCATTGATATCAGAAGCATTTGATTGAGCTAATGGGTTTGAGACGTTGTTGGACACGGGCAGATACCTGCATTGATAGGAGAAAATAAAACGCTAAACCGCGCCTTAATAAAATTAAAAGAGAAAACAATAATAAAGTAATTATAACAATTTCAAGAAATGAATTGGGTAAGACTTTGAGGCAATCAAAACGTTATAAAAAAGAACGATTTTGCATAGCTTGACCGAGCGTCATACTATCCAAATATTCAAGCTCACCGCCCATCGGCACACCTTGTGCTAAACGCGTCACTTTATTGACATGACGACTGGCCGCTTCACTAATGAAATGTGCCGTAGTCTGACCTTCGACTGTCGTGCCCGTTGCTAGTATCAGCTCTTCTATAGGTTCTTGTTTCACTCGCCATACCAGCTGATCAATATTCAAGTCATCAGCGCTAACACCATCAATGGGAGATAAATGCCCACCCAACACAAAATAACGCCCACGATAGCCCGCTGTCTGCTCAATAGCCATGACATCTGCTGCCGTCTCGACCACGCATAATAGGCTGTCATCACGTCTAACATCTTGGCATAGCGGACATACAGCTTCATCACTAAAGCTATGGCAACGCTGACATTCGACGATATCACGCATGGCTTCATCTAGTGCTTGAGCGAGTGCCATGCCTTGTGGGCGTTTTTTGCTAAGCAGATGTAGCGCCATTCGTTGGGCACTTTTTTGACCGACGCCTGGCAATATACGCAGCTGTTTGACCAGCTGATCAAATTTGGCTGTAAGCAAAGTAGCTTCCTTTAGTTGACTTTATCTAACTGAATTTATAAACCGTAGCTATAAAAATGGGGTCGTATCATGTCGATAACAACCCCATTTTTGTCTTCAGTACGACATATTTACCGCTTAAAACATACCTTGCATACCTGGTGGCAGACCCATACCTGAAGTCGCTCCAGCCATCGTTTCTTCATACAAATCATCTGCTTGGCGAACCGCATCATTAATGGCAGCCGCAATCAAGTCTTCGATCATATCTGGCTCGTCTTCTAGTAGACTTGGATCGATGGTCAAGCGCTTAACCACGTGACGACCTGTCATCGTTACTTTGACTAAGCCGCTGCCCGCTTCTGCTTGTACTTCTTTATTAGCAAGCTCTTTTTTAGCGTTTTCAACGTTCGTTTCTACTTTCTTTTGCATCGTTTGTGCTTGTTGCATCAATGCTTGAATGTTCATAACTACCTCTTTTGTTTTTTAATAATAAATGATTGATATTTTGCTAATATAAAGCGCTAACTGCAATTATACCGTTATCTTTACAAACTGTCTAAACCACGTGCTAAGTCTTTAATAATATCTTCCACATCTTCCAAACCTACCGACAGACGAATCAAACCATCTTTAACACCAGCTTCGGCGCGAGCCTCAGCAGTTAAACGGAAGTGCGTAGTGGTTGCAGGATGGGTAATCGTAGTTTTGGCATCGCCCAAGTTATTGGTGATAGAGACCATTTGTGTCGAGTCAATCACGTGCCAAGCCGCTTCTTTTGTGTCACGGCTATCAGATGCTTTAACTTCAAAACCCATGATAGCACCGTAACCGTCTTTCATATGATGCTGACGTGTGGCCAGTTCGTGCGCAGGATGATCACTCAGTCCTGAGAAATGTACGGTACTCACATTAGGGTGATTGACCAAAAATTCTGCGACTTGATTGGCATTTTGACAATGTGCTTGCATACGTAATTTAAGTGTCTCAAGCCCTTTAGTGAATACCCAAGCATTAAACGGGCTCATACTGATACCGCCTGAGCGCACCACGGTAAATGCTTCTTGCATCAGCTTGTCGCTACCAACCAATGCACCGCCTAATACTCGACCCTGACCATCTAAATATTTGGTCGCAGAGTGAATCACTACATCAGCCCCCAAGTCCAAAGGGCGCTGTAGTGCTGGTGTCGCAAAACAGTTATCAACGACAAGTAATATATCATTGGCTTTACATAATTGACTCAGATAACCAAGATCACAAATCTGCGCTAATGGATTACTTGGGCTTTCACAATAGATCACCTTGGTATTTGATTGAATGGCATTGGCCCATGCCTCATTATCAAAGCAATCCACATAGCTGACTTCCACACCAAATTTGGCCATATAGTTGTTGAACAGACCGATAGACGAGCCAAATAACTGGTTGGCCGCTAGTAGATGGTCGCCCGCTTTTAGATATGCCAAGCACATGGTCAAAATAGCGCCCATACCAGAGGCCGTTGCAACCGCACGTTCACCGTTTTCTAGTGCGGCTAAACGACGCTCAAAAGTACGTACACTTGGATTGGTATGACGAGAGTAAACATTGCCTGTTTTTGTACCGTCAAAATGAGCAGCAGCATCAGCAGCTGAGCGGTAAACATAAGAGCTGGTTGTAAAAATAGGTTCTGAATGCTCGCCCTCGTCTGTACGATGTTGACCTGCCCGCACGGCAATGGTCTGCATGCCATAATCAAGCCCTAAATCTAAGGCATCGTTACGCCAGTTTGGATCTAACCCATCATTTGATTTTTTTTGGTTCAAACTGCTCTTATCATGGCTTTTCGACTGACTCATAAACGTTCCATTACGTTGGTTGGGATGTTAATTGCTATGTTGGTTGGTATGTTAATTGCTATTATGCTAATTGATATAAAGTGACTGCTTATTCTTCTGATTGTTGACCGAATTCATCAGCGTTATCATATCATGACGACTTATTCCGCACAGCTGGTCTCAAAGAGCAACTAAATATTATTTTTGAATACCAAAAATATACCAATTTGATTACTTAAAATTTGTCACATATACATTTAAACAATACTTAAAAAACAATGATTTCGTGCATCAAATCTAACAAAAATAACGTATTTATAATAGGCAGATATCATAACAGCTGCTAAGCTTAGCGACGATTTGGATTTTGCCTTGCGTAATACAACAACAGTCTGGCAATTCAGCTAAAAAGAGTGAGTTGAACACTTAGAATGATTATTAATCAGTACATTTAGGCTCCTTAAGGTAAATTTGTTATGTCGATGTTCAGTATAGAACCAAGCAGCTTATCGTTGAGTCTAACACTAGGACTGACTTTAGGTCTTAGTGCTTGCCAAAGTTTGCCCAAAAAGCCGCATTTACCGGAAAGCCAAGCACTATCAGCACGTGTAGAAGCCCTGTATTCAAAAGATCAGACGACGCAAGATGAGACTATTAAAACCAGTAGCACTGATTTGGTCTCGGCTATTAGTGCGCAAAAAGATATTCACCCTGATTTATCTGGTTATCATCCAATCGTAACAGGAGCGAATGCTTTTGCCGCTCGTAGCATTTTAACGGATATGGCCACGCGCAATATCGATGCACAGTACTATATTTGGCATAACGATCAGGCTGGACAGCTTCTATTAAAAGATTTATGGGACGCGGCTGAGCGCGGCGTTATCGTGCGTTTATTGTTAGACGATTTTAATAATAGTGCCAAGTTCGATCAGCATTTATTACGCTTTGCCAGCCATCCTAACATTGCAGTGCGTATTATAAATCCTTTGATGCATCGTAAGTTTCCAACGTTGAACTATGTGACTGGTCTACCACGTATCAATCGCCGTATGCATAATAAAAGCATGACCTTTGATAAGCAGATTACCATCATCGGTGGCCGTAATATCGGCAACGAATATCTCAGCAACGACCAAAGCAGCCAATTTGCAGACTTGGATGTCTTACTAATTGGTAAAGTCGTCGCAGATATCGATAACAGTTTTGATAGCTACTGGTCATCGCCCTTATCATTCGACATCGAAACCTTAGCTAAATTCGATAGCGATGTCACACCTGATTTTATAGAGGCGTTAGATAAGCTCGGCCTAGATGAGAAAAACAACGAAGGTAGCAGCTTGACAGTTTATAAAGCTGCAATTCAAGACTCTACGATAGATAGTGACTTGGTTAATAAACGTGTACCTTTTCGTTGGACAGATATGCAGTTTTTGAGTGATGATGTCGGCAAACTAAGCAAAACAGTTCCTGCCGATACTAACTTGGTTCATCAACTGCGCAATCTGCTTGGTAGCCCAACTAAGAAGCTGACAATTATTTCTTCTTATTTCGTACCGACCAAAGATGGCGTTAACACATTGGTTAAGCTAGCTGAAAATGGTGTTGATATTAAGATATTGACCAACTCATTTGATGCGACCGATGTGACAGCCGTTCATTCTGGCTATAGCCAGTGGCGACCTCGTCTGCTTCGTTCAGGCGTCAAAATATACGAGCTAAAATCAACCGCTGCTGAAGAAAAACGTGACAACAAACTGTGGCGAGCACGTAGTCAATCATCGACTAGCCTGCACGCAAAAACGTTCGCAGTAGATGACTATCAAGTCTTTATCGGTTCATACAATGTTGATCCACGCTCTGCCAATATCAATACCGAAATGGGTGTGATTATCAATGATGACGAGCTAGCAAGGCAGCTACACGGCGCGTTGAGCGATAATTTGTTGAACCAAGCGTATGAAGTCAAGCTACTAGAAAACGGTTACTTGCAATGGCATACCATGGAAAAAGGCGAAAAAGTAGTCTACGACTCAGAGCCACGAGTAGATATGAGTGACCATGTTTGGTTGACCATTATGTCTTGGTTACCTATTGACTGGCTGCTGTAGATACTCAGTTTTTTAAATTAAAAAAACTCTAGAACACTTAATTTTGTAATTCAGTTGTATTAAGTAAGCAAAGTACCACTCAAAGAATTTTATTTAAGACACCCAACCTATTGTTTCGGCAAATCATTTTTTATATATCTTGATTTGCCGTTTTTACCATGGTCGGTTATCCAAATGATGATCGTCCTAATGACCGTTTTACTCTGTGGATATGTGATTTATTATGCCGTCTCGTTCTCAATACGCCTTGATGTCTACTAAAGACAGAAACACAGTGATGTTCATTAGCCTCATCAGCGCTGTGATATTTTTCGATTTTTTGATTTATTTGTACATCTCAGATATTGTGACAGCAGCAATTTTTCCTGCTAATGCTGACCCTAGAGTTGCTAAGTTGCAAGGGATGGGGCTTTTTGTCATTGGTTATTTAGCACGTCCAATTGGAGGAATTCTCTTTGGTCGTTATGGCGACATAAAAGGTAGAAAACCAGTTTTATTGCTAAGTATAATAGTCACCGCATGCAGTCTTCTAGCCATGGCATTTTTGCCAACTTATGCACAATGGGGTATCGTTGCCCCTGTTTTGTTCATTTTATTGAGAATAATACAGGGAATGGCATACGGACTCTATGTTCCCTTATCTTGGGTGTTTGTAGCGGAGCATGTGCCCAGGCAGTATCTATCAGTAGCCTGTAGCTATGTTACAGCCAGCTTCTTTGTCGGCGTATTGTTTTCAAATACATTTTTTATGTGGCTCTCTAGCTTTATGACGACAGCTGAGTTAACTGAATATGGATGGCGCTTACCATTTTTAGTTGCTGCTGTACTAAGTGCTTTGCCATTATTAGTGTGGCGGATGGTTGGAGAGACGCCTTTTTTCTTGGCGCTCGTAAAACCGAAGACGGGCAAAAATTCAGGCAAACCGCTGACCTTACTTTTTAAACACTGTAAACATTCCATCTTCATTGGTATGGTGCTGACACTAGTCATCTCTAGTATTTCTACGGTTATCGTTTTACTATTACCAGATTTAATAGAGATCAACTTCTCATTGGACAGTGATATATTTGGATTTTCTCATAGCTTGGCGATCATATTTATAATTTTTGGCTGTATATTTTATGGGATGATTTCTAATCATGAGAATTTTGGTAAAGTGTTGGTAATCGGTTCGATTTTGCTGATTGCCCAAATGCTGGCGTTCTTTTACCATCTGCAAGCAGGCGGTGACTATATCCTGATTATGTATGCGATTTTAGGCTTCTGTGCTGGCGTGATTGGTATGGTTCCTGCTATCTTGATAGAGCTTTTTCCGACCAATGTACGTCTCACCGGCGTCGCTTTTTGCAATAATGTCACACAGGGTATTATTGGCGTTTTGATACCATTTGGTCTTGGTTACGCCACAACTTTAATAAGCTTCTCGCCAGCACTATACATTGCCTTCATTGGCTTTATCGGTATTATCATGGGGCTCTATTTTTATAACCTGCCTGAATTGAAAAAGATTGACCATGTTATTTTATAGGTAAATAATCAATTACCGCTTCGCATAATGCTTGAAGCGCTTGAAACTTTTGAAAATAAGGTGCAATGGTATATCTCATCCATTGCACCTTCTCCATTTATTTAAGACACAAATATTAAGGCTTAACCATTATGGTTGATATGACCAATAAACGTCTCTCAGTTGCGCCGATGATCGATTGGACTACCACAGATTATCGCTATTTTGCGCGGTTGTTTAATCCGCATACCTATCTATATACTGAAATGATCAGTACTGGTGCATTGATACATGGCAATAGAGCGCGGCATTTGCGCTTTGATACGCTTGAGCATCCTCTTGTATTGCAGCTGGGCGGTGCAGATATCGATGAGATGACGCAGTGTGCGGAGTTTGCTCAGCAACATGGCTACGATGAAGTCAATATTAATGTCGGTTGCCCTTCAGATCGCGTACAGCACAACAAGATAGGTGCTTGTTTGATGGCTGAGCCTAAGATCGTTGCTGACTTAGTCAAGCATATGCAAGCCGCAGTCGATATTCCAGTGACGGTAAAACATCGTATTGGTATTGACGACTTTGATAGTTACGAGTTTATGGTAAATTTTGTGCAGACAGTTGCAGCGGCAGGCTGTACCCGCTTTATCGTACATGCGCGTACGGCATGGTTGCAAGGGCTCAGCCCTAAGCAGAACCGCGAGATACCACCGCTACGTTATGATGATGTGTACCGTCTAAAGCAGGACTTTCCTGAGTTAGATATCGAAATCAACGGCGGTATCGATACAGTTGAAGATATAAAAATGCACTTACAGCACATCGATGGTGTGATGATTGGTCGAGCGTTTTATCACAACCCATATCTATTAGCAGAAGCCAATAGCTTATGGGGAGAGGCAAACCTTGAGACGATACCAAAGCGCTCGGAGATTTTAGCGCAGCTTTACCCATATCTCGAAGAACAAATCGGAAAAGGCGAAGCGTTGCCGACGATGACACGGCATTATTTAGGATTATTCCAAGGCTTGATGGGCGCACGTAAATGGCGCCAAGCCTTAAGTGGTAAACCTCAGCTGACAATTGATGATATTAAACGAGCTGCTGATGAAGTATTATCGTTAAATCCTGATGCGTAATTCTGATGCGCAGCTGGATTTTGATATCTAATTAGCCCGATAAAACATATATGCTAGCCATCGTTGTGACTAGCATCTCATCTATGCGACTTGCGCAATATACTGCCACATTGCTGCACCGTTATTAACAACGTGTAGCACGATTGGCAGTAATAGCGAGCCTGACTTGATACGGGCATAGCAAAATATCAATGCCAATACCATGATGGTACTAATCTCATAAATACCATACTGCACATGGATAACGGCGAAGATCAAACTTGTCACAATGCTGGCGACAATCGCACCATAGTTTTTTGAATATGGTGGTGCTGTAAACTGTTCCGCAATAGCAGACCACAATATACCGCGAAAGACCACCTCTTCGTAAATTGGTGCGACGACGACCATTGCAAAGATTAATAGCCAAACCGAACTGACTGACTGATAGAGCGGATCAACGAACACCAACGGCGCCATATCAAGTACATACGTCAGCGACTGACTGGCAATCATAAATATCAGCAGTAACCCAAGCATTCCTATGCCCACCGATAGTAAGAACGGCTTTAAGGCTAGATATTGACGCAGACTACCACCTTTCAAACGAATGATAAGTACGCTAATTGCCATCAGCAATACACTGCCGATGAGTATAGACAGGCTCACTACTGTTCCGTCATTACTACCAAAAAAGAATATCCGCCCTATCGATGTTTTTTCATCGGCAGGTAACACCAGCTTGCCAGCGATATAAATACCTATCAACTGACTGATAAAAAATGCAAGTACCATTCCTACGGTTAGCACGAATGCACCCACGCGCGAAAATAGTGGCATAGGCTTAGGTGAAGCGGTTGCACCAGATGGAACAATTACGTTTTTTGGCATAAAGGTATCACTTAAAAATGCTCTGGCGGCTCATATCGATTACAAGCACAACTAATGATATGCGGCGTTTATGTTGACAGTTGCTGCTTAATCAATCCTAAAACCTGCGTTGAGACAGATTCTGGATGTTCAAGCGGAAACATATGTCCTCCTTCATGAGTTTCGTAAGGAATACCTAGGCGCGATTTTATCTGCTGCGGAAAGCGACGTTTTAAAAAGATACTGTCTTGACCAATAATTAAAGTCACAGGCACTTTAGGGCCATGATTTGGTGCAAGCCAATACCAAGACGGATTGGTACGGAACACAGCGACCTCATTGGCTTTAGGGATAGCTAGCGTCACTTTACCATCCGCACGCTCATGCAAGCCGTGATCGATGTATCCTTGAAAGCTACGCTCATCAAAGTTTTTGAAAAATCCTTTATGTCGCATTTTTTCGTACGCATCGTCGCGGCTATCCCACACATCACGGCGATGCTTTGACACGCCAGCTGGTGATAGTTTGTCCATCAGACGATTATTCATCAGCGGTAATCTATCTGCTGTCTTTGCCAAATGCCACAACAAACTAACTTTGCCATAAATCCAAGGCGGATCCATAAGCACCGCTTGTGCAAATAGCTCAGGCTGACGATACGTGGCCTGCATCGTACACATAGCCCCAAGTGAATGCCCCACTCCTACTACCTGTGCGACGCTGTGCTTTTCGCAGGCATTTTCCACGCTATCAATGATTTGCTGCGTCAGACTACGCCAATGATCATCCACTGGATAATCGGGCGTATCACCCAACATTGCAATATACTCAATCGTAAAAAACTCTGATAAGCCTTGGAAAAATGGCTCATATACAGCGCTTGGCATTCCATTAGCATGAGCAAAATGAAGCACAGGTTTGTTGGTTATTTTAGAGACAGGTAGTGCAGCAAAAGACCGCAAATTTATTTCATCACTCATGATAGACTCTCGTGGGATCGTTTATGTTGTATATTATTTTTAATGATTGAACCTTGTAGCATTATCAAAAAAACAGCTTTAAAACCAACCTCATCAAAACTAGTAACGTTTATATAGCAAATTTGACGACCGTATTTGGCCTCTAACTGCATAGCTGTATCGCACTAGCTAGGGTTGAATAGCTATTTCAATTACGTAGTTGCCCTAATCAAGCTATCACTGGATCAAAGGTTTTTCTATTTGGTATTGCATACAATTAAGGCTGAGCACAATTATATGCTCAGCCTTAACAATCATACACATTATACTTAAAACATAAAACGCTTAACGCATCTGCCCAGTGTTGCTTTCTTGTGGTAATACATCAAGACTAACGCTAGAGCCGATACCTGCACCTAACTTCACTGCAAAACGATCCATAAACATTTGGAAAGGATCAGCTGGACTATAGCTAATGATGGTATCAAGGTCTAGTTGTTTACTCAGACTTGTAATACTACCTGTTTCGTCTGCCAAACCTAGTTCAATAGACTGCTCACCTGTCCAGAATAACCCTGAAAACAGTTTATTTTGCTCAGGATTTTTCAGACGATCGCCGCGACCTTCTTTGACAGCATTGATGAAATGCTTATGCGTGTTGGCAAGCACCCCTTCAACGTGCTTTTCTTCGTAGTCAGTCAACGGACGTGACAAGCTTAAGATATCTTTATACTCACCAGCCGTAATTGTACGATCTTCTACGCCAACTTTATCCATCAAGCCTTCAACATTATAGCTTGGCATGATAACCCCGATCGAGCCAACCAAACTTGAAGGATTGACATAAATCTCATCTGCAGCAGACGCAATATAATAAGCACCTGAAGCACCGATATCACCAATGACAGCATAAAGCTTTTTGTCTGGGTATTCTTGGCGTAATTCCATCATGGTCTGCCAAATCTCATCAGACTGTACTGGTGAACCGCCAGGTGAGTTGATATCTAATGCCACTGCTTTTGAGTTACTGCTTGCAAAAGCATCTCTCAACGCTTCGTTAACATCGTACGCATTCGCCACATCATCATTACTGATGACGCCTTGTAGCTCAACCACTGCCAAATGCGGATCGCTAGTATCGACTGCATCCATACCTGTTGGCGCACTGCTACAACCACGACCAAGGGTCAAAAATATCAACAGGATATAACCAAAGGTCAGTAGTTTAAAAAAGATACTCCAGCGACGGGCGCGGCGTTGCTCAACCACACTTGCTAACAATGTGTTTTCTAGCACTTTCCATTCTTGTCCACTTGGCGGGCTTGGTTGCTGCTGTTGCGTTGGCTGATTTGCCGAGTTATCAGGACGTTTGTTAGGGTCTGGTGGCCAGTTGGGCATATAACTTCCTAAGTTAGAAACAATCTAAAACAATAAAATGAGGTTATCGAGAAATACAGTTATAACAGTGGTGTATACCTGACACTTTCTCACAGTACCAGTGACTCGTATTAATAGTCAGCTACCTATGTTAATAGTGAGTGACCTGTATTAATAGGCTGCTAAGTATGGTGGTATTTCAATAATGGTTCAATAGTATAACTGTGAAATATCACTATATTGTAACGCTGACAATATAAGCCTTACTTTTAAGGGTTAGCAGTTCCGACATTGCGAATACTATCAATGTTGTCTAGCGATAATGCCGTCCCTAAAGATTTATTATCGTAGGTTATAACTTCGTCGATTCTCTGACTATTTATAACGTCAGCTTTAACTTGCGAGGTACTATGACCAAGCCACCTTGTATTTTTGAATAGCATGTCCTCATGATTCAATTCAGCTGAACATAGTAATGACCACAGTTGCCAAACGCGCTTATGAGTATCAGTATTTAAAACCAAACGTGACTGGGAGGACTCTAACTGTTTGCCAGTTAACTGATTGGTGGCTATTTGCGCTTGCGAATTAACAGGTAACGAGTTTAGTGGGTCTGCTGCATTGTATCTTAGAACTCGTATAGGCAAGTTAGTATCAAGAGCAATCGTACAATCCCAAACGCTGGCATCACCTATCTCGCTCCAACCAGTGATGGCCTGTACTGACAACTCATCGTTAGTCGACTGCCATATTTTGCCTTGTTCACAAGGTTGGGCACTGATAGTGGGCTTATTTTCAGATTGTCTGATTGTTTTGTAAGCTTGCTGAAATTCAGACCAACGATCAGAGCGCCCTGCTTGCCAATATTGGCTAATAGGCAATTGCTCGTTTAATTGTGCAACGGTCATCGGCAGTAAGTCAGAAGCTTTAGTAACGGTAACGGTAGCAGTATTCTTATTGTTAGGAGTTAACGTATCGGTCAGACCGACACTACTACTCTGTACGATAATGCTCTCTAACTTATCGACAGACAAACTGCCCAATTGCTGCTTTAAATTTGTAGATAGTTTGTCGGCTATCAGGCTGCTTGGCATCGTTCGTGTAGAAGCTGGTCTATGATCGGCTAAGAACAACCAATTGGTACTATCTTCATTGACGGTAGGATATTGCAGCAATGCCGCTGTTACATACGAATCACCTGTTGGCAAAATATATAGAGTCGGTACCGTTACAAATGACTGATGATTGGCGTATACCGTCATCATCAGCAACGTTAATGGTGGCAACGTTAACCAACGACTGAGCAAACCTCGTGGCATCAGCCAAGGCAATGCACTTAGCAAAGCCATCGATAGTAACGCGATATTAACTGGTGTATAGAGCCACGCATCCGACAGCGCTGGCAATGATGTCAGCCAACTCATCAGATCGTGTAGATGACCGACAATCGTACTAATAATACTCCAAAGAATATCAGCGATACTCGGTACCAAAAGGTAACACAGCCCTGCTAATAAATTGAGCGGTACAATCACCCAGCCAAATAGCCCAATGGCAAATAAATTGATAAAAATCCCCCATAGCGATGCCTTACCAAATAAAAGCAACGTAACAGGGAGTAAAGTCAAAAACAGCCAAAACTGTAGTTTAAATACACGCTTGACCATTTGCCAAATACGGCTAGATAGTGCGCTACTAATATGAGTACGCTGTTTATCATCATATATAGTCGTAGCAGCAGTAGTTTGGTGCTCATACGATTTATCGTCATACTTGAGCAGTAGCGCCACTGCGATAAAAGACAGCCAGTATCCCGCCTGCCATAATACATACGGGTCACGCCAAGCCATCAATACAGCCAGTGCCAATAGCACTCGCACCGTACTGATAGGAAGCAATGTTAATCTGACAAATCCAATCGCTAATAACATCCAAGCCGTACGAGCAGCAGGCACGTCAAAACCAGTAAATAACGCATAAATAAAAGCAGCACCAATCATCACCCACCAGCGCACTTGCCAACGCGGAATGCGACGATAAATCACTGAATAATTACGATCAAACAGCAGTACGACTATACCTGCCAGCACAATCGCTAAAAATAGTACATGTGTGCCTGAAATAGCGAGCAAGTGCGAAATGCCCGCCAGTTGATATAAGTCTTTCGTATCACGATTAATCAAGCTACGATCACCCGTGAGCAGACTTAATGTAACAGCTTTTGCTTGTTGCTCTGCTGTCGTATGCGCTGACCAGTCTTGATAGAAATGCTTTCGTAATCGCCAACGCCCTTGATCAATATGAGTACGAAAGCGCTGAAGATACGAATCAGAATCTAGAGACTGCTTGGCATATTTTTCATTGCTAATTTCGTTGCTATTTGCCAATGTAGGGCTAACGGCCAAAATACTTGCAACACCATCAATATGCCGACCTCGTAACCAGCGATAACTATCAAAACCAGTAGGATTGTTTAATGCTTGCTCAGAAGTAGCCAACGGCGCTAGTGCAAGGCTCATGAATATTTCATCACCGGGCTGCAAATCGTTTAACGATGAAAGCTGGTTATCATTTGTAGACGTTCTTGGATAGGCGCTAAGTAAGATTCGGTGTTCGTTAGCTTTAATACTAACTTCATTGGAGCTAACATTTTTATTAGTACTTAGGCTATTTTTATTAACATCTAAGTAGTCGGAGGTTTTAGCTGCTAACTCTGTCGGTGCCAGCTCAGCGACCAATGGAGCGATATTCGTTATTACTGCTACTTGTCGATATCCGCTATCTGTGGTGGCATCATAGACACTGTCGCTCAACCCTTCGATACGCACAAGCGCTTGCACTCGTATAGGCACAGTAATTTCAGTGGTTTCTGCTTGTTGATGAGTAATCAAAGCTTGCAGTGCACTGCCTATTACTAGCACAGTTGCTAACACAGCTAAGACCAAGTAATTTATAATTCGGAAAGGAAATTTGTTACGACGAAATGTACCATTAGAGGTATTTTTATCAGCGTTGTGGCGGCCTATCGAGGGTATGCTGAATTGAGTAGACGCAATCAGAATCGTGGCAAAAGCAATAAGTACCAAAGACAGACTGGTCGTACTAACCATACCTAGCAAAGATAGGTCAGTTGGCAAACTCACATTATCTGAGGCTGCCAATACACCCATCATAACTATAATTATGAGGCTACCAATTAACCAGTACACCAGCACTCCTTGCTTGATGACTTACATATTATTCTACCAGATATGGTTACTTACCATAGCAAATGACACGTGATGCAATAGCATTTATATTTATATTACCCTATACTGAAGCAACGTATTAAGTGGTAACTATCTGACACCACCATTCTGTGTGTTCTAACCTTTATCCTACTCACCATATATTACTCTATACCAGTTTCTCAACACTATTGAGTAGACTGTAGTTAACGATTAAAGGCGATCCTGTGCCCCAAAAACGTCTAAAAGACCTACTTCCTACACCAGAGAAAATCTTAGAAAGTCGTACTTTAAAGCTGTTCGCACCGCACTTGGCTGATCCAAGGTTATGGCATTTCAATCGACACAGCCTAAATAAGGCCGTCTATATCGGTGTACTAAGTGCATTTTTTCCGTTGCCAGGACAGATGTTACTGGCACTCATTGGCTCGCTTATTTTTCGCGCTAATGTTCCTATGGCACTCGGTTTAACATGGATTACTAATCCAGTCACTAGCTTGCCCATCTTTTATGCTGGCTACTATATCGGTGCAAAGATTATTGATGCGCCCATGATTAGCTTGCGTTTTATCGGTAGAATGATTGCTGATTTTAGCTTATGGGCATTATCCAACGGTGCCAATCCGTTTATTACTTATCGTGGTACAGTATCGCTTGCTGCATTCTGTATAGGGCTAACCATTTTGGCCGTTGTCACCAGTCTTATTTGTGGCTTGGCATTTAAGGCCATTTGGCGTTACAAGACCGTGACGAGCTGGCAGAAGCGACAGCCAAAGACTTCTGACAAATCTGAGAAATTCTAAATTCAACTAATTTCACTACTCTGCTATAACGCTTACATTTTAGCCAGTACAGCTCATTCTTTTTTACTACTCTCTATAGCATTTAAGACTTTGTCAGTGAAATTGCTATCCATCGGCACGATCTCAATGACTTCATCATTTTTACAGAGTGTATAACGCTTGCCTGCCGCGCTGTCTTGGACTTTCAGGTCATAATCCACCCCAGCCAAAGTGATGGCATCAAACACAGGTGTTAGCAACTCGGTTTGCGCCTGTCTATCAAGCGTTTCAAACAAAGTTGGATCGATGTAAGGCTTTAATGGCTCGTCACCCTCTTCTGCACTGCCAAAAGCCGCAATTGGGTTGTCATCTTCACTCATTTTACGCATCCTTATAAAATCAATACTGTTCCCAATGTCCATTGCGTAGCAACAGCTGACGGTCAGCAAGCGCTGCTAAATTGCGATCATGCGTCACCATAAGTAGCGCCGTTTGCAGGGTGCTTTGTAGCTCTGACAATAGGCCAAAGACGCTTTGGGCATTGTCGTAGTCCAAGTTACCTGTTGGCTCATCCGCCAAGATAAGCGACGGCTTAGTGACTAGCGCGCGTGCAATCGCTACACGTTGACGCTCACCACCTGATAGCTCACCGGGTCTATGCATCAAACGATGCTCGAGGCCAACATTTTCTAAAATCTCAACCGCTTGCTTACGAGCATCGGTCGTTGATACTTTTGGACGCATCAGTAGCGGCATGGCTACGTTTTCTATTGCAGTAAATTCTGCCAATAGATGGTGAAACTGATAAATAAAGCCCAAATGCTTGTTACGCATTGCCCCGCGCTCAGTTTCATTCATGCTATTTAATAACTGACCATGCAACCAAACCTCACCACTGGTTGGCGTATCTAGACCGCCCAGCAAATGTAGCAGCGTACTTTTACCCGAACCACTGGTTCCAACGATAGCGATGCGCTCACCCGCATGAACAGTTAGATCAAGACCAGTCAATACTTGCGTACTGACCGCGCCTTCATCATATATCTTGTTGATATTGGTCGCCTCTAAAATGGCAGACATAGCGCTTCCTTTATTTTATTTATTTCGATATTTATTTCAACATTTAGGCGTTTGGGATTACTCATAGCGTAGTGTTTGAGCAGGCTGAATCTTAGCCGCTCTGCGCGCTGGATAAATCGTTGCCAAAAAGCTCAGTACAAATGAGGCACCTGTGATTAATAGCACGTCTAACAAACGTAACTGCGATGGCAAGTAATTGACAAAATACGCATCAAATAGGTTCAAACCAAAGGCTTGATTAATAAAACCTAAAATATCGCTAACCGTAAGCGCAAATATCACACCCAATATCGTACCGGCGATAGTACCAATCACACCGATGACCACACCCTGTACCATAAAGACTTGAGTAATCAAACGAGGAGACGCACCAAAGGTTTTCAGAATTGCGATGTCCGCTTTTTTATCGGTAACCAACATGACTAGGCTTGAGACAATATTAAAAGCGGCAACCAAGATAATCAAAAATAGTAATAGACCGACCATCGCTTTTTCCATTTGAATTGCACCAAATAGATTGCCGTGAGTCTGTGTCCAATCATTTGGATATAATCTCTCAGGTGCTATAGCAGCCGCTTTTTCCGAAGCTATTGGCGCAGTAAAGATATCATTAAGCTTCATGCGTACGCCCTGCGCTCCTTCTGGCAAACGCAGTAATTTTGCCGCATCTCCCATCGGAATAAACGCCATGAGACTATCGACTTCTGGGCTGATCGTAAAAATACCTGTCAGAGTGAAACGTTTAAATCGCGGTATCACACCTGCTGGTGATGGTGACGCCTCTGGCAATACAAGCGTCACTTTATCTCCTATTTGCAAACCCAAAGACTGCACCATCTCTTCGCCCAACACGATACTGAAGTCACCACTTTGTAGGGTATCAATGCTACCTTCAATCATATGCTCATTGATGATAGAGACATTTTTTTCGTATTCAGGCTCGACGCCTGTCACCATGATACCTGCAACCTGACCGTTTGATGTCAGCATTCCTTGCAGTTGGATAAAAGGTGCCACAGCAGCCACTTCTGGGTCTTCCTTGATCTCATCGGCTAGCTGTTCCCAGTCACCAATGATTTCTGATGAGACCACTGTAGCCTGTGGCACCATCCCCAGAATACGGGTTTTCAATTCACGGTCAAAACCATTCATGACTGATAGCACCGTAATCAATACGGCAACCCCAAGCGTCAGACCAATCATCGATATGAGTGATATAAAGGAGATAAAGCCATTACTACGTTCTGCTCGGGTATATCGTAAGCCGATAAATAACGCTAAAGGACGAAACATATTCAAACTCTTTATCTTATCTACGTGCGACTTTATATAGGTTGCATAACGAGCAGCAGTAAATGCATCATACAGTTACCACTACTCACATATAAATCAAACACAAAAACAGGGTGTCAGACGAGCCAATAACAGCTGTCAAAAGGGAGCTAGTTTGACACAAACTAGCTGATATGTGCCAGTCATTAGCAACAACAGAGAGTATTTTTTACCAAAAAACTGGGTTTTGTTATTATTTTTTATAGGGGGCTTGCTATTAACTGTACCAATACCTATATATTATATGCCAAAGACAATTGTCATTAACCCCTCATTGAGGTTTACGCACTATTTACTGATAATATCTCTGACCATCATAAACCAATCATTTAAAATATTGGATGGTATATAAGCAAACACAGTATTAGATACAAACCTCACGCTGACTTAATTTTGAGTATTTTCATGACCCTAAACTATCAATACAAAAACATTCAATCTCCTACCAAGATCACGTTGACCGATGAGCAGTCTGCAGGTCACGCTGATCACTGGCGCATTCTGACCGATGATATGAGTCACGATGTGCCTGAATGGCTACAAAAGATGATCGAAGTCGCTGCAATGCCCAAAGGCCTGAACAATAACGTTAGCGCAAAAGACAGCTGTTTACTTCTATCAGAAGATCAGCCTTGTCATATCAATCAAGTGCTTGCAATGAAAGATGGCAAGCCTGAATGCTTTATTAATGCCTACCCTTGTGTCGATAGTCCTTATGGATTGAACTGTAAAATTGAGCGTGTCATTGCCAATGACAACTCGCATGATGCTGTTTTACGTTTACGTACCGCTGATGGCAGTATCATTTATGCGTTTGATCAACTCTACACGACCAACCGTCATTTGTATCAACGCGACACTTCTTACTATGTGAACTTTAGTGCTTGGGCGCATGAAATTAAGCCAAGCGAGCAAAACGAAGTCATCATGGTCGAAGACCAAGAGTCTATCCGTTATCACCGTGCCTTTAACGACATCGTGGCGGCAAATGACGGAAAAATCCCTGATGACCTACAAGAGCAAATCAGTGAGTGGAAACCTGAAACCAAAGAGCAAATGGCACCTGTTGAGATTAACTTAGGCCATATGTGTGCTTACTTGTTTGGCGATACGCTAGGACAAGAAGATGAGGCTTGGTGTCAGGGTCAAGTACTTGGCAAACAAGAGACCGTGTTTAATGGTAAACCTATCATATTGTTTGATGTGGTAACGCTACGTGAACAAGATGCAGATCCTTTCGTAGTGCGTATTGGTGCGCTCAATACTGCTGAAACTAACAGTATTAAAGTACATGATTACGTTCAAGCAAACGTATGGCTACAAGCAGCAATATACAAAGAAAATCAATCAAACACAACGCAGCAATCAAAAGCTAGCTAGTCTAGCTGAGATATTTTCTACAGTTTTTTATGCTAGTTCTGATTTTATCATGCAATAAAAAAGCCCCTAATATGAATTAGGGGCTTTTTTATATTTTATGAACTCTTATAGTTAAAAACGTAACGTAAAAGTCGTATGAATATGCGATTAAGCCATTGTCGTCATTGACTTAATGCGAGTGTATAGCTCTTTTTGCTCTACGCTTGGACGTGCAGTCTGTACTGCCATCAACTGTGACATATCGCCCTCAACACGGATTTTACCACTCATGAACGCACCCATGATTTGATTGGTATCAAAATCAGTAATGATAGACTGTAGAATATCGCGATCTAATAGCAGTGTCGTCGTTGCATTATCATTTAAGCCGCGATGCAGCAGGCCATTTGCAAAGTTGGCTTCGATATTTTTATCAGCTTCAGCTACTTTCAGATTAACGACCATGTTGGCCAGTACTGGCGGTAAGTTTAACTCACCTGCTTCGCTGCCCATTGTTTCTACTTGCTCAAACCATTCGTCTGTCAAAAAAACTGCCATACTATATTATCCTTAATTGATACTCTGTCAGACCAATACTATTCAATATACAATTAGCCTGACGGTTAAAATTATTAAAATGTAGAATTATTAAAATGATTGCTATCAATAGATCTATGCAACACATAGCCATTAATGACGTTCAACCTCATTATAAATGGCGACTTGATAAGAAGTAAAACCTATTTATTAGCCCAGCAATGTTATTGTTACAAAACTTCTTTGCAAGCCTGCGCTTATGTCTAGAGACTTTTTCCCTTATTGAATTAAAGTGAGCATCTAGAATAGTGACAAAATTGTGTATAAAATAGAGGAGTAGCATAGCAATAATAAGTTGCTCGCTAACATTTATACCAAAGAGTTTGTATTTTGGCACACAGTTCTGATGATATTTGATTAGGATTGCGTTACAATACCCTTAAACAGAGTCGGGAGTTTTAACCAAACATTACATAATCGTGTTTTTTGTCAGCCGCCGCTAGCATACATCTATGGTCAATGCGTTTTAATAGCCCTATAGATATGGGTATCTATCTTCATTAGTACAGATTTTTTCGTAATAATTAAGATACATATTTAGCCTTATAAGATGTTTGATGCTGAAAACGGCGCGTATTCTTACTTACCTTGATGACCTATTAACAATCCTACTATCGATTGACCTTAAGCAAGGTGCATGAAGTGCCTATTTCTATTTGTTAGTATCAACTGATAGATAACAAAGGTTTAAATTGATAATTAATGACATCATTGCGTTAAGTAAGTCAAAAAACAACATGCGTTGGCGCTAGTATAAATATGAATTTGAGAGTATTTATGGTGCAGACAGCATAGATTGTTGGTTAATTCTGTTGATAATTCGGGCTGTAAAGGAATCATCCAATGAGTTTACAAAACACAGCAGTCGCCCCAGTTGACCGTGAGTATGAAATTACTGTCGTAAGATTTTTTACGATCATGGCTGTCGTTTGGGGCATCGTCGGCATGAGTCTTGGTGTGTTCATTGCTTCACAGTTAGCATGGCCAGCACTCAACTTTGACATTCCATGGCTGACCTTTAGTCGTTTAAGACCACTGCATACCAATGCGGTGATTTTTGCGTTCGGTGGCTCTGCCCTGTTCGCAACGTCTTACTACATCGTTCAGCGTACCTGTAAAACACGTTTATTTGCGCCATACTTAGCTTGGTTTACCTTTTGGGGTTGGCAGGCAGTTATTGTATCCGCCGTTATTACCCTTCCTCTAGGTTTAACCTCAACAAAAGAATACGCTGAGCTTGAGTGGCCTATCGATATCTTAATTGCCTTGGTATGGATCTCTTATGCCATTGTATTTTTTGGTACGCTCATAAAACGTAAAACCTCACATATTTATGTGGCTAACTGGTTCTTTGCCGCCTTCATCATTACGATTGCACTACTACACATCGTAAACAGCATGGCGATTCCTGTTAGTGCGTTCAAATCTTATTCGCTATTTGGCGGTGCAACTGATGCGATGGTGCAGTGGTGGTACGGGCATAACGCGGTAGGTTTTTACTTAACGGCAGCTTTTCTTGGAATGATGTATTACTTCGTTCCTGTACAGATCGGCCGTCCTATCTATTCTTATCGTTTATCTATCGTTCACTTTTGGGCATTGATTGCTTCATACATGTGGGCTGGTGGTCACCATTTGCATTATTCAGCGCTTCCTGATTGGACGCAGTCTCTTGCGATGGTCTTCTCAATCATCCTATTCGCACCATCTTGGGGTGGTATGATTAACGGTGTACTAACGCTATCAGGTAGTTGGGATAAGCTACGTACTGATCCGATCATTCGCTTTATGATTGTGGCATTGTCGTTCTACGCGATGTCAACGTTCGAAGGCCCAATGATGTCTATCAAGACAGTGAATGCACTATCGCATAACACTGATTGGACGGTTGGTCACGTACACTCAGGCGCACTTGGCTGGGTTGGTATGATTACGATTGGTTCGCTATACGTACTGTTACCACGTATTTATAACAAGCCAAAGATGTATTCTATCAGCTTAATCACCACGCATTTCTGGCTAGCGACTGCAGGAACGATTTTCTATATCGTCTCTATGTGGATCTCAGGTATTGGCCAAGGCATGATGTGGTTGGCTACTAATCCAGACGGTACTTTGGTATATAGCTTCGTTGATACTGTTGAATTCTCACATTTCCCATATATTGGTCGTGCATTTGGTGGCTTCTTATATGTATCGGGTATGTTTGTGATGGCTTACAACTGCTATAAAACACTTAAAATGCCAGAAGGTAAGCCTGTAGATGTCGCTGATCCAACGGATCATGAACCTAGTGTCGAAAAACCTTCGACAGCTAACGTATAAGGAGCGATCATGGCTGGTTCACCGCATGAAATTATTGAAAAAAATACAGGCTTGTTAGTCATTGGTATTGTGATTGCTATTAGTTTTGCAACGCTAGTTGAAATCGTACCATTGATTTATGATAACAAGGGTCCTGAAGAAGGCGGTATGAATGCACCCCTTCCTGCCATGGAGCCTTGGACAGCGCTTGAATTTGAAGGACGTGATATTTATATTCGTGAAGGATGTCACGTTTGTCATACTCAAATGGTTCGCCCACTACGTGCAGAAGTTGAACGTTATGGACCATATTCACGTGCCGCTGAGTCAACGTGGGATCATCCATTCTTATGGGGATCGAAACGTACTGGACCAGATTTAGCACGTGTTGGTGGCCGTTATTCTGAAGACTGGCAAAAGCAGCATTTGATTGCGCCACGTTCACTCGTGCCTGAGTCAGTGATGCCAGGTTTCCCTTGGTTGGCTACTAACGAAGTAGATGGCGAAAACGTTCAAACTAAAATGCGTCTATTCCGCGATCGCTTCGGTGTTCCTTATACTGAAGAAGACATTGAAGGCGCTCCAGATGCAGTGCTTGGTGCTACTGAGCTTGACGCTTTGGTCGCCTATCTACAGCAGTTAGGTACCGCAATGGAAGGACAGCGCTAATGGGTATTGGTGAATTACAAACAATTGCGACCGTTTCTGCCTTTATTGCCTTTGTAGGCGTTGCATGGTGGGCGTATTCGCCAAAAAACAAAAAACGCTTCGAAGAAGATGCACAACTTGCGCTTGATGACGAGGATATAAAATCTCTGTCTGAAGAGCAGCGCAATAAGGATAAATGATGACATTTTTTTGGAGTTCTTGGATCACGCTAATCAGTTTCGGTTGCTGGCTTTTTATTCTTGGCGTTCTGCTGTTTGTACTAAAATACAAACCAGACGTTGAGGAAGACGGTACCACTGGTCATGAATATGATGGTATCCGAGAATACGACAAGCCGCTTCCTAAATGGTGGTTGGTGATATTTTTTGGCTCGATCGTTTGGGGTGTCGCGTACTGGGTATTCTTTCCAGCTATGTTCCCTAAACACTGGGAAGGTATCGCCACCGTAGAAGTTGACGGTGAGACTGTACCGTGGACCTCTAAAAACGAGTTATTCAGTGAACTTGAAAGCAATAACGAAGTATTTACCGATAACTTTGAAAAAAGTATTCTGGTAAAAGCAGATGCTGCAGGCGCGACGACGACTTTGGCAACATTAAACGAGTTGCAAGCGACTATGCGTCGTAGTGAAAATCCACCAGCAGATTTGCAGGCTCAAATCGACGAGAAAGTAACAGAACTTGCTCCTTACGTCGAAAAACTGTCTGAAAACCCAAATGCCCTAAAAGTTGGTAGCCGTTTGTTCTTACAGAACTGTTCTGTATGTCATGGCTCTAACGCCAAAGGTGCACCTGGTTACCCTAACCTGACTGATAATGATTGGCTATATGGTGGCGAAGCTGGCAATATTCTGACCACGCTGCACAATGGGCGTATTGGCGGTATGGCAGCATGGCGTGATCAAATTGGTGAAGATGGTGTTCGTGCCGTTGCTGAGTATGTTTTAGCTATATCTGGTAACCAAAATGACTATGAGCTTGATCAAACTAAAGTGGCTCAAGGTAAAGTTATTTTCAATGAACCGACCAATTGTGTTCTTTGTCATGGTCCTGATGCCAAAGGTATGATTTCAGCAGGTGCGCCAAACTTAACTGATAATATTTGGCTGTATGGTGGCGATCGCGAGACTATTCGTGAAACACTACGTTATGGTCGTGCTGGTGTTATGCCTCAGTGGGAAACTAAGCTAGGTAATGAGCGCATTATGCTGCTTGCCGCTTACATCTACTCACTATCAGATAAAACAAGCGCAACGCCTGTTACTGCTGCAGCTACTCAGCCTGTAGCAACTGAAGAAGCAATTGCTAACTAAAATGCTGCTCCTGCACTAAATATGGGTGATATTTAATGAAGGGAGAACTGTTATTGCAGTTCTCCTTTTTGCATATAATGGTATTGATTTTCATTTAGAAATAACAATGCTGAGCGGCTATAAACAACTAGAAATCGTTCTCATATATTTATTGCTTTTTAGGATTATCAACCCATTATTAGAAAGGAGAATGTTAAAATAGCTATTTTTTAAAATAGTCTATTGATCATGGCTTTATATAGCTATGACTTTATTACACACAGCAATAGTCAATTTCACATAACTCAGATACAGGCGCGTTTAGTCTACTACTTATAGTACCTTCACCCCTCTTCCTTTGTATCGAAACTCTGTTGAACCGACTATATTTACAATCGATCATTTGGTAAGCAGATTAGAAGGTTTCCTATCGAATTTTCTATCCGCTATTTACTGACATTGATAACATCATAAAACCCTATACCTCGACACTAGAGGTGTTTGTTCATCATGCCAGCAGACTGATTCTTTTTTTAAAGAGGCACGTTTATGTCAGCACAAAAACCCAATAAAATTCCTGTACAACAAGTCGATCTTGATGCAACTAAGCATCGCGTGCACCCGAGGTTCGTCACAGGTTTTTATCAAAATATTCGCGTCATCACGATGTATGCTCTTTTGGCGGCTTTTTTACTTCTACCATGGCTGCGCTATAATGATAGACAAGCAATATGGTTTGATGTGCCATCGCAGCATTATTATATTTTTGGCATGACGTTTTTGACGCAAGATTTTTATTTTATTGCAGCTTTTGCGATTATTGCTGCGTTTACGCTGTTTATGGTGACAGTATATGCAGGGCGCGTTTGGTGTGGTTACGCCTGTCCTCAAACGATATGGACGCATCTGTATCAATATGTCGAAAAATGGGTGATTGGCGATCGTAATAAGCGTAACAAGTTTGATAAAGCACCGTTAAGTGCGAGCAAAATATTCAAACGCACAATTATCTATTCAATTTGGTTTTTGCTTTCTGTGATTACAGCGGCGACCTTTGTTAGTTATGTGGCAGGGACAGATTCTCTATATCATAGTTGGCAATCAATAGGCGTGATTCCTTTTCCTGACTGGCCAACATGGATCTGGGTCTCAATGTTTATCTTTACCTTTGCTACTTACGCCAATGCAGGCTACATGCGTGAGCAGATGTGTGTACAGATTTGTCCTTATGGTCGCTTTCAAAGTGTGATGTTTGATAAAGATACATTGATCGTATCTTATGACTATGAGCGTGGTGAACCGCGCGGTGCACGTAAAAAAGGCACCAATCCAGAGCACTTAGGCGACTGCATTGAATGTACGATGTGTGTGCAGGTTTGCCCTACTGGTATCGATATTCGAGATGGCCTGCAAGTTGCCTGTATCCAATGTGCTGCTTGTATCGATGCCTGTAATGATATAATGGACAAGGTTGGCTATCCGCGTGGCTTGATTCGGTATACGACCGAGCGTCAGCTAGCAGAAAAAGAACCGAGCCGCGTACTGCGTCCACGACTGTTTGCATACTTAACGCTGTTGGCCGTACTATGTGGCGGCGTCATATATGCGTTGACCGATCGTGTACCATTAGAAATTGATATCCGCCGCGATCGCAATCAGCTGTCTTCTATCAATAATCAAGGTATGATCGAAAACAGCTATATCGTCAAGCTAACCAATAAAACACAAGAAGCTCATACCTATAAGATAACGCTTGCGCCGCAAGATGGGTTGAGTTTAGAACTTCGTTTTAATGATGTACCATTAGAAGCGGGTGAAAGCTTTGATATGCCAGTTAGTATTTATGGTGACCCTGATGTGATAGAATTTGGTCAAACGCCTATAACGCTAAATGTGAACAGCGAAAATGATGAGTATAAGGTAAGTAAACAAAATATCTTTACGACTCAAGGTCAGTAAACGACTAAAACACCCGTAATTTAACTTCATGTATGTCATTCGGTAGTCTATAGCTAGTGCCACTAAACAAGTAGCTAATTGCTCTAGCTAAAGGCTATCGAATCAATTTTTTATCATTAAACTGGTAGCATTTAGCTGCCAAATTATCCGTTGATGCCATTTATAAATGTCTAGTTAATAGATATTTATTGAATGCGTATCTGATGCATAGGTATTTTATGTCTACTCCAACACCGAACTTTAAACATCAAGATACGCAACCATGGTATAAAAATTACATGGTCGTTATCTTTGTGATTGGCATGCCAGCTGCAGTCGTCATTGCTTGTATTTGGTTTGTTTATTACTCCTACCAAATCCGTGATAGCGTGGTACGTGACGATTGGTATATGGATGGTAAGACGCTCTATCATGATGTGTCTCGTGACAAACTCACCTATGACTTAGACTTACATGGACAAATGCAATTTGCAGAAAATGGCGATATTGTATTTTATCTCAACTATCCTGAGCAAAGCCTCCAGTCAGGCAAGCTACTAAATGGCACACCGCTCACCTACCCCGATACGTTAGAGCTTTCTATTTCTCACGCAACAGATATCAAAAAAGACCGCGACGTTGTACTTAAGCACGTTGAGGGCAATAGATACAGTGCGCAAGTTGATATTGATCCTGTAAAAGCTAAGTATTATCTACAGGTTGGCAATGATGGTAAAGATGATTGGCGCATGCAAGATGTTGCAAAACTACCTCGCTCAGAGGTCAGCTTTGACCCACTACCAGTTTTCGCTAAGAGTTAACGCTATCAATGATATGTAGACATAAAAAAACCAACCACTCATAAAAGATTGGCTGGTTTTTTTATGCTATTTAATAAAGTTTATTCAACACACCCTAATCCACAAACTACTAAATTACTGGATTAATCGTTGGGATTTTTTGGGATTTTCGCTCATTTTGCGCAGTTTCATCCGCCTCTACTGAATAAGACTTGTCACTAGCAAACTTAGGATTAAACGTTTGCGTTTTTGGTGTTACAGGTAAACCAATCTCAGCAAGACTATCCGTCTGCCCAGCTTGGATATTATCACCCTCAAATAAACGCTCATCATTATCACGGTCAAGACTGAGTGTTTCAAAATCAAACAGCTCGCGATCAGCCAACTGTGATGGCGCTACGTTTTGCATTGCCTTAAAAATAGACGCCAAACGCTGCGGGTGAGCATCATCCCATTCACGCAGCATATCGTTGATGATAGCGCGTTGTAGATTGGTTTGGCTGCCACACAAGTTACAAGGAATAATTGGAAATTCCTTTAATTTAGCGTACTCAATAATGTCTTTTTCTTCAACATACGCCAATGGACGAATCAGCATATTTTGCTTATCATCGCTCAGTAGCTTGGGCGGCATTGATTTGAGCGCACCACCATGGAATAGATTCAAAAAGAACGTCGCAAGCATATCGTCACGATGATGACCAAGGGCAATCTTAGTTGCACCAATTTGTTTAGCAAAACCATATAGTGAGCCGCGACGCAGACGTGAGCAAGCCGAGCAGTAAGTTTTACCTTCTGGTACTACGCTTTTGACGATGCTATACGTGTCTTTTTCTAAAATATAGTGCGCAATTCCCTGTTCGTTTAGATACGCAGGTAAGATATCTTCTGGATATCCTGGCTGTTTTTGGTCAAGATTGACCGCAACGATATCAAAATGAATTGGTGCAATGCGTTTTAATAATAATAGAATATCAAGTAAGGTATAACTGTCTTTACCACCTGAAACACAGACCATTACCACATCACCATCTTCGATCATATTAAAATCGCGGATTGCCCAAGAGACTTGGCGACGTAGCTTCTTTTGTAGTTTACGAAAGTATGCTGATTCGGTCGGTGACTGTGACTGCGCATTAGCATACTGCTCGTCAATCATATCCTCATCACTACCATCTTCAGAGACGTCGTTGTACTCTCTACTACTAGTATCTGTGTTTAGAGCCTGACTATCAAAGCTCATTGCATCAGATGCATCATCAGCTTGAGAAGGAGTATTTGGCGTAAATAAGGTTGCTGCGGTCATAAGTTACTCAATATCTTTATAAGGGTGATTTTACTATAAAGCGATTTGCGATAAATATTTAAAGACATTGTCAGCGGTGTTATATGACCAATGCTTTAAAAGCTGCGATTATAACAAATATTGCTAACAGATTGAAAAGATGGCAGTAATACAGACTTTATTTTATGATGATACTGTTTAAATTGGATTTGGCAGCTTAGTGACGCATGATTGGTCGCTTCATGGTTCTGTAATAGACGTATTTTTGCTAAAATAGCCGTTTTCGTAAACCAATAATAGACAACACTATGACTAACGTTACTTTGCAAAATACCTCCGATCAAGTATCAGATGCTGACTTAGCAGCTCTTACCAAAAGCCAAAATGCGGTTGTCCTTTTATCAGGCGGTCTCGATTCGGTGACTTGCTTATATTGGGCAAAATCGCGCTATGCATCAGTGACAGCCGTTAGCTTTGACTATGGTCAACGTCATAATAGTGAACTTGTCGCCGCAAAGACCATCGCTGATACAGCAGGCGTCAATCATAGAATCATCGATATTGATATCGCACAACTGGGCGGCTCATCACTAACAGATCACAGCATGATCGTGCCAGATGGGGATTCAGATAAATTCCCTAGCAAAAAACGCGATGAAATTGACAACGACGCTATCCCCAATACCTATGTGCCTGCGCGTAATACTATCTTTTTATCGTACGCGTTAGCAGTTGCCGAAGTGGCTGATGCCAATCATATCGTCATCGGTGTCAGCTCAGTTGACTATTCTGGTTATCCTGATTGTCGCCCAGAGTATATAGCTGCCTTTGAACATATGGCCAACCTTGCGACAAAAGCAGGCGTTACTGGTCATCGTTTATCGATTCAAACACCATTACAGCAATTGTCAAAAGCACAAACGATTGAGCTTGGCCTATCATTAGGTGTCGATTACGGGCAGACAATTTCTTGTTATCGCGCGGATGCCGACGGCCTTGCTTGCGGCGTTTGTGACAGCTGCGCATTACGTCGTCAGGGCTTTGCCCAAGCTGGTGTAACAGACCCTACTCATTACCAATCTTAATTAACTTGAGTCAATCCTATATAAGCTGGATACGCTATCAGGCGCGCTTAGACTAGTTACGGTACTTTTACTTGCCTTCCTTATATCCAGATTATATTGAGCAAACTACACGCTAACGTTAAATATTGCATTCAACGATGTTGTCCGTCAACATTTGCGCAACATTCGCTTGCATTAACACAGCATGTCATTCTTGTATTTTAATCGACATACTTGCTATCGTATGGACGATTATATCTATCGAACGATGTATATAATAATATTAGTCACTCATATATTGATGAGTTAACTTTGCATTGAGCAAAATACACAAAATTGACGCCACCTGTAAGAGGAAATCTATGAAGTTGTTGCCAGTACTACCCTTAGCCTTAGCTGCCCTATTTGCCATGCCACAAGCCAACGCCGCCGACATTAAGCAACAAAATATCAACTCATGTGTCGATGGCGCAGTCAAATATAAGGTCGCTGACAAAAGTAACGCAACCAAACTGTGTAACTGTACTATTGACGTACGTAGCAACATGACCATCGGTCAAATGTGGGAAATAGAAAGCTACGCACAAGATAAAAAGGATCCATCTGGTCTGCCTTATGTGAAAGCAATGCAAAAAGATCTGCAACAATGTACTGTTGGTCTGGATCTAAAGAAGCCACAAAAACCTGCTTAACTTTTAATCGTTTAATATACAAAAGACTGGCTATTGCCAGTCTTTTTTGTTGCCAATGCATGGACAAAGTGTAAAACTGATTATTTATTTCTACTAATCTGCTTATAATAAGAACAATATAAATAGAACCTTAATCAAGCCAATACACACAACTAAAACTAATAAGGATTTTACAATGGCCAAGCCAACGACAGAAACCATTCATCTACCTGATTTCCCAGTAACTATCGTACGCAAGCTTGCAGGTAATTTCATTCATGATGAAATCAATTTAAAAGAAATGGTCGCTAATACTGATAAAGGCCTTATTCTGTATTTTTACCCCAAAGACAACACGCCGGGCTGTACCACACAGGCAACAGAATTTACCTCGCACCTTCATGACTTTGACGAATTGGGCTACGACATTATCGGCGTTTCTCGTGATAGCGTCGAATCTCATGAAAAGTTTATCGACAAATATGACCTGCAAATTCCACTTATCAGTGATACTGATGAAAAGTTATGCCAGTATTTTGACGTTATCAAAGAAAAAAATATGTATGGCAAAGTCACGCTAGGCCTTGTACGTTCAGCATTTGTATTCAATAAAGACAGGGAGCTGACTCATGCGCAGCGTAATCTACGTGCCAAAGACTATACCAGTCGTTTACTGACTATATTGGCGCCGTAATTATTGGTTCTATCATTGAATCAGTATCCGTCATAATTATAAAAACTGAATAAAAAATATAAGCTAAAAATTCAGTCTATTACTGAATATAACTTTCCCCTATTAGAGAATAATATGAATAAAAAAACTGACACTACCACTGACGATACGTCAAAAGAAGCCACGCGCAAAGTATCCGTCGCCATTATTGGCGCTGGTACCGCAGGACAAAATGCTTTTCGCCAAGCAAGTAAAATCAAAGACGACGTGGTCATTATAAATGAAGGATTTTGGACCACGACCTGTATTGCCGTTGGCTGCATGCCTAGTAAGCTACTAATTGCAGCTGCTGATCGTGCACACGATACCAATCATTCTGCTGAATTTGGTATTCATGCAACGGCACAAATAGATGGCAAACGAGTGATGGAGCGTGTACGTGATGAACGCAGTCATTTTGCCAGCTATATCAAGAAACAAGTAGACAGCTGGCCTGATCATAAGAAAATCGACGGTCGTGCTCATATCAATGAACAAGGTTTAATCGAGGTCAACGATGAGCTGATTGCCGCTGAGCAAATCATTGTCGCCACAGGTAGCTCGCCGTTTATCCCCGATGGATGGGCTGACAAGCTTGGTGATACCATGCTTACGTCTGACAGTGTCTTTGAGCTTGAAGACTTGCCAAAAACTATGGCAGTCGTCGGTGCTGGTGCCATTGGTCTAGAGCTTGCGCAAGCGTTTACACGTTTAGGTGTAGAAGTTACGCTGTTAAACCGCGTCAAACAAGTCGCTGGTCTACAAGACGAAGATATCAATCACAAGGCTATCGATTGCTTAAGTCGTGAATTGACCATGCATTTGGGAAGCAAAATTACGGATGTTGGTACAAAATCTACTGCAGACGATACCTCTGAAAGTAATGGAAACAATAAAAATACCACTGCATTTATCGAATATGAAGATAGTACTGGCAAGTCTCAACAATGGCAAGGTGAATACGTATTAGTTGCTACTGGTCGTCGCAACAATATTAAGCAGCTAGGAATTGAAAACTTAGGTGTTGAGCTAGACGATAAGAACCGTCCGAAAGATTTGAGTAAAAAAACAGGTCAGATTGGCGACTTAAACGTCTATATCGTTGGTGATGCCAATGCCAATATTCCACTATTACATGTAGCCAGTGATGAGGGCTATAGTGCAGGCAACATGGTTTGTGAAAATACAGAAGGGGCTTATATCCGCCCACCTGCCCCACCTTTCTCTATCGTCTTTTGCTCACCGCAAATTGTTAATATCGGTATGTCTCTACCAGAGATTCAAGAAGATTCAGAATTAGAGTTTGTTATTGGTAGTGTAAGCTTTGACAATCAAGGGCGTAGTCGTGTGATGGGTGTCAATTGTGGTCTGCTACATATCTATGGCTGCAAAAAAACTGATAAGATTCTAGGTGCTAGCATGGTCGGTCCTGATGCCGAATACATTGGACACATACTTGCTACTGCCATTACTAATGACTTAAGCATCAAAGCCTTGCTAGACACGCCTTTTTATCATCCAACGATATTAGAGGGACTACGCACAGCACTACGCGATGTTCAATATAAAATGGAGATCCCTTTCCAGTCTCAAGATGCACAAGAAGACAACTTCTAATGGTTTGTATTTTTTAGCCCAATAAAATTTTTGGAATTTAACTCTCTAGACTGAATCACTGCTTATATCACGTGTGATTGTATGGTCAGCTTGATATAATTTGTAGACAGCTATTTCATGTATAACGTTTTTTATAATCGCAACCTGCATGGACGAAACAATGCCAATTGCTAGTATTACTGACTTCTTCAAAGAAATTGTTCATGACTTACATACTAGTCTTTACCTTGCTCTTGGCGGCTCTATAGATGAGGACTCACTTAATTGGTCTTCACAAGCAGCAGAACTGGTCAGCACTGGCATCAAAATCCTAATACTGCTTGCGGTATTGGGATTTTTTTATTGGTTGGCCAATTATATTCTTAGGCAAAGCCGAGCCAAAATTCGGTTGAATGAACGCCGTACTAAGATTGCCCGTTCAGTCTTACGCTATATATGGATTGTCGCAAGTCTAATCGCCATCATGAGTCAGATAAATTTTGAACCAGAAACCATCAAAGCCACCGCAAAGGCAAGCACTTGGGCCGGTATCTATTACGTACTTTGGGCATCCTCAGGACAGATCATTCACAGAGTCTTACAGCACTATGGCCTCAACGCTTCAATAGAACAGTTGCTTAAAAATATCTTATCCGTACTGCTGTTGGTACTTGGGCTTGCCAGCGTCATGGCACAATTTGGCTTTGATATTGTGTCGTTGGTTGCCGGTTTAGGTATTGTTGGTTTGGCAGTGGGTTTCGCCGCTCAGTCTACTCTTGCTAATTTCATCGCTGGTATTACTATTTTGCTTGAGCAGTCCTTTCAGGTTGGTGATTGGATTCATATCAATGACACTGAGGGACGCGTGGTACTTATTGCGCTGCGGACTACCCATATCCTTACTCGTGACAATATTACGGTTATCATTCCAAACTCTAACGTTGCCTCCTCTGAAGTGATCAACCTGACTTCTAAGAACTTCATACGTTTTGATATTCGCGTACGTATCGCATTTGAGGATGACATTGAAACAGCTCGCCAAGAAATATTACAGGTGCTGAGCGATACTGATGTAGTGCTCAATCGGCCTGAAACCTCAGCGACCGTCTCAGAAATTGGTGAGTATGGGGTGTTTTTTATCGTGCGTTTTTGGGTCAAGCCAGCAGCCGTTGCGCGTATGCCAAAGATTAAAGAGGGCCTAAAAGAAGATATCAAGGTCGCCTTTGATGCTGCGGATATATCTACCCCTTATCCTCATATGCGGTTACTCATGCCAAAAGACATTGACTACCCTATTGCCACTAAGCCTTTTGCAACCACCACTCAAATTCTCCCAGAGAAATTACCACTGACCAAGGGTGAGTAGACAATTTATTCTTATGCATTTGGCTATCACATCTTCAAATCTTAAACACGACCACTTTGAACTATCCTACCGTGAATTATGGTAAAATTGCTGGTTACACCGATTATCTTATTATTTGCTTTTTTGTCAATTTAGCCCACAGGTACCCGTATGACCGAACAAACCGCGCCCACATCTCTAGCAGCAGCTTCACCAGAGTTGTCGCTTGATCTTATTATTACCTGTGCCGATGGGCTTGAGGCACCACTGCAAACTGAGCTAACCAGTTTTGGCATTGACAGCGAAATCAAAAGTACAGGCCGTCTAACCGTAACTGTCGGCTTACGTGAGCTATATACTATCTGCCTTTGGTCACGTGTGGCCTCGCGAGTATTGATGCTGATTAAACGCAAAAATATCAACGCAGAATACGATGTTGCAGAACAGCTATATGGCTTGGCAAAATCGGTCAATTGGACTGAGCAATTTAGCCTAGAGCAAACCTTTGCTATTCGTCTGTCTGTTGATAAGCGTGTCGCCGTCAGTCAGCAGTTTGCTATGCTACGTATTAAAGATGCGATTGCCGATACGTTCAACGAAGTCTACGACAGCCGTCCTAACGTCGATAGCAAAAACCCAGACTTCTCTGTTTTTGCAACTATCAATGACAAGCAAGCCGAGCTATATTTAGATTTATCAGGTACCAGTTTGCATCGCCGTGGTTACCGTGTGGCTATGACAGAAGCGCCGCTAAAAGAAAACTTGGCAGCAGCCCTACTCTATAGCGCTGGTTGGCATAAGAAAAACGAAGCCGGTGACGCGCCATTCTACAATGCCTTAATTGACCCAATGTGCGGTTCTGGTACATTTCTTATCGAAGCGCTACTCATGCATTGCGACTATGCCGTGGGTATCGATAAGGCTGCCAATCAATTTGGTTTTTATCAATGGCAGCATCATGACGAGACGCTATGGCAAGAGATGATCGATGATGCCCAAACGCGTTTCCGCGAAGCGTTAGAGATTGCCAATGAGCAGCCTGATACGTTGCCACTCATGTTAGGATTTGATGCTGATAGTGGTGCGGTTCTTGCGACAGAAAAAAACTTAATTGCAGCAGGTCTACAAGATATTTTACCGCTACTCGATATCGAGCGTCGTGCGCTTGACCAACTCAGCAATGTACTCAAGCCATTAGTTAATGATGGTCGACTGAGCAATCCTTTGGTCATCACTAACCCACCTTATGGTGAGCGTTTGGGTGATGAAGAAATGATTAAGCCGTTGTACCAAGCGATTGGGCTTATCTTGCAAGACAGCTTTGCTGGTAGCGGTATTGATCCGATGCTTGGCATCTTGGCTGCCAATGTCGAACAGGTCGATATCTTGCCGATTAAAGAACCAAAAACGTTGCGTTGTCATAATGGTGCCATCACTGTTTATTTCCGCTACGGAACACTTATCTCGGGACAAACGGGCAATCTTGTCAGCCGTTTCGAAAAGCGTGAGATTGAAGTAGAAGAAGGACAGGACTTTGTCAATCGCTTGCAAAAAAACCTTGCTAAGCTTAAGAAATTGGCCAAAAAAGACAATGTCAGTAATATACGTGTCTATGATGCTGATTTGCCAGACTTCAAAGTCGCGATCGATTTATACGGTGACTATGCTCATGTACAAGAATATGCGCCACCGAAGACAATACCACCTGAGACTGCAAAAAAACGCTTTAACTTGGCATTAATGGGTATTCGCGAAGTCTTTGATATTAACCGTGAACAGGTCTTCATCAAAACGCGTGCTCGACAGTCTGGTAACGATCAATACAGCAAGCAGAACACCACAGAAAAACGCGGCAAGTTTCATGTTGCGCGTGAAGATGGTGCGTATATCTATGTCAACTTTACAGATTATTTAGATACTGGCCTATTTATCGATCACCGTAATATGCGTGCTCGTATCAAGGCCAACAGTCGCGATAAAGCAGTACTTAACCTATTCGCTTATACTTGTACCGCAAGTTTGCATGCAGCACTTGCTGGTGCGAAAAAAGTTACTAGCGTTGATTTGTCACAGAACTATCTAGACTGGGGCAAGCAAAACTTTGTCCTAAACGGTTTGGACGTTAGTCGCAATAAGTACCAATTCGTTGCTGCTGATATCTTTGAATGGATTAAAGACAATACTGAGCAGTTCGATGTTATCTTTATTGATCCACCGACTTTCTCAAACTCTAAGAAATTTCAAGGTACCTTTGATGTGCAACGCGATCATGCTGCACTGATTAACCGTGCAATGAACCGTCTTACTTCTGATGGCGTCTTGTATTTTTCTAATAACTTTACTCGCTTTGAGCTAGATGAGCAGTTGACTCAGCGTTATGACATCGTTGATATTACTCAAAAAACCATTGGTTTTGATTTCAATATCAAGAAGCCAATTCACCAAAGCTTTGAGATTCGTCATCGTCAAAGTCTATAACTCAAGATATGAGACTTAAGGTCCATAAACAGGATTTATATATATAAAACTACATATTTATAGTGGTAGTCTAAGTACCTGAAAATTCTGTTTTTTGCCAAATGTATATGAAATATAATAATGACCCAATCAGCTTTGATTGGGTCATTTTTTGTTGTTATGATAGAGCGTTACTAGGCGATGGATTTGCGCAGTTGTTGTGCAAGCATCGCCTTTTTTCGATAATTTTATAAAACCACTAATTTCTAATAAGAAGGATAAAACCATGGCTTTATCACTTAATAAAGGCGGTAATTTATCGCTAACGAAAACTGACCCAAATTTGACCAAGCTACTTATCGGTCTTGGTTGGGATGAGCGTGCCACTTCTGGTGCTGAGTTCGATCTTGATGCCAGCGTGTTCTTACTAAATGGCGCAGGTAAAGTGCGCGGCGATCATGACTTTATCTTCTACAATCAGCTGAAGTCTGACAATGGTGCTGTTGAACACACTGGTGATAACCGTACTGGCGAAGGCGACGGTGATGATGAAGTTATCAAAGTAAACCTAACCCAAGTACCTGCTGACGTGGATAAAGTAGTCGTAACCGTTACTATTCATGACGCTGCTGCTCGCAGTCAAAACTTTGGTCAGGTCGCCAACGCCTTTATCCGTGTTGTTAACGAAGAGACTGGCACCGAAGTCGTACGTTTTGATTTAGCAGAAGATTACTCTGTTGAGACAGCGATGGTGTTTGGCGAAGTATATCGTCACAACGGCGAATGGAAATTCCGTGCTGTTGGTCAAGGCTATTCAGGTGGCTTGCAAGCGATGTGTCAGCAATACGGTGTTGATATCTAGCACCATTATTCACTGGTACTCAGTCTATTATTAGTCACCGTAATCACGTCCAAAATAGCAAACCGCCATCGTTGCAAATAGTCACAATTTTTAATGGCCAAATGACTAGTAATGCTTTACGTTTCGTTTAAAATTATGCATAAAAAGTGGTTAGTCATAACCACTTTTTTGCGGTTCATGCCTATACTAGGTAGACCTTAGCTTTACGCAACCAGACAGGATGTGTCATGAGACATTTTTATTTAGACTTTATCTTCACAGCGATTGCTTTGGCAATAGCAGCATGGTGGGGATATTCACATGGCGGTATGGGCGGCTTGATAGCCACTCTTTCTATTACCGCTATTTTGGCCGTTATGGAGATTTCATTATCTTTTGATAATGCGGTGGTCAATGCTTCAGTCCTTAAGGGCTGGGACGAATTTTGGAAAAAGATATTTTTAACCGTTGGTATTCTAATTGCTGTATTCGGTATGCGCTTGGTTTTCCCTATTGTCATCGTCGCCGTTACTGCTGACCTTGGCATGATGCAAGTAATCGATTTGGCATTGAATAACCCTCAAGAGTACTCAGCAAGACTAATGGCTCACCATGCAGAAATTTCAGCATTTGGTGGTATCTTCTTACTTTTAGTATTCTTGAACTTTATTTTTGATGACAAAGACGTGCATTGGTTCAGTTGGCTTGAAAGCCGTTTAGCCAAGCTAGGCAAAGTCGATGCTATGAGCGTATTTGTCGCACTTATTGTGTTGATGATTGCGGTGTCATGGGCTAATGATAATCAAGCAAGCGCTGTCTTGATTGCTGGTGTTTGGGGTATCTTAGTTTACCTTGGTGTGCAGGTCGTATCTGGCATGCTTGAGGGCGATCTTGAAGAAGACCTAGAAAACGATTCAGGCGCAGCGGCGACCAGTGCCATCATGAAAGGCGGTATCATTGGTTTCTTATACCTAGAAGTTTTAGATGCCTCATTCAGCTTTGATGGTGTGATTGGCGCATTTGCAATTACCAACGACGTGATTGTTATCATGCTAGGTCTTGCGATTGGTGCGATGTTCGTACGTTCTATGACTATCTTTTTGGTAGACAAAGGCACGCTTGACGAGTTCATCTATCTTGAGCATGGCGCACATTATGCAATCGGTGCGTTGGCATTGATTATGCTATTGTCAGTGAAGTTCCATGTACCAGAGATTATCACTGGCCTGATTGGTATTGCCTTTATTGGTTGGGCGCTGCTAGCATCACTTCAGCATCGTAAAGCTGAGAAAGCAAGCCTAAACTAAGGTATCTTCTCAGGATAATACCGTCTGTAACTAGCTATATATCTAAGCAGGTCATACCACAAGGTATGGCCTGTTTTTTTGTCATACTATTTTTGCCATATTACTAAGGCGCATTGAAGCACTCAAATATAAGAATATTCAATAATTGAGATAATCAATGATTAAAATGGCGCTTATTCCGTTACTATTGCCCTATCTTCAATTAAAATCGTCAATTTTAAGTCACCTCACAAAGATAAGACCATACAATTAATATGCAAAAAATTCTTGATGATATTGCCGCAGAGATGGCAAGAGAAACTGACCGTGGAAAAGTGGCAGATTATATTCCACAATTGGCCCATATCGACCCTAATCAGTTTGGTATTGCCGTAGCGACTCCAGATGGGAAAATGTATGCAGCAGGTGATGCAAGCACACTCTTCTCCATCCAAAGTATCTCTAAGGTATTTACCTTGACCATTGGTCTTGGCAAGCTAGGCGACACGCTTTGGACACACGTTGGGCGTGAGCCATCTGGTGATCCTTTTAATTCAATTGTGATGCTCGAACATGAGACTGGCCGACCACGTAACCCATTTATCAATGCCGGTGCCATTGCCGTGGTGGATGCTATTATGATGGGGCATGAACCCAAAGAAACACTGGGTGAAATTCTTCAATTTGTTCACCTCATTGCAGATGATGAATCCATTCGCTTTGATCACAAAGTGGCGGCTTCTGAAATGGCGCACAAAGACCGAAACGCTTCTCTGGCGCACTTTATGAAATCCTTTGATCGTTTGAAACACGATGTAGATAATGTATTAGGTACGTATTTTCATCAGTGTTCAATTGAAATGAATTGCCAACAGTTAGCCAGTGCTGGTCTTTATCTGGTGTCTAACGGAGTTGATAAGCACTCAGGAATACGTGTCATCAATGAAAACCGAGCACGCCGTATCAACTCGTTGATGATGATGTGTGGTCATTACGATGGTTCTGGTGAATTTGCTTATCGCGTGGGCTTACCAGGTAAAAGCGGGGTTGGTGGCGGTATTTTAACCATAGCACCTGGTAAAGGTTCTATCGCTGTTTGGTCACCAGGGCTTGATCATGTAGGCAACTCTAAGCTTGGGTTAAAAGCGCTAGAGCGTTTCGTACAAAAAACAGGCTGGTCGGTTTTTGCAGAATAAGAGCTATATATACATTTTTACAAATAGGCTTTTGGTACCATGCCATGCTCATACTCTTTTATACTAGCTACGAAGCATATGTAAGCCATAAGTTGATTTAATCTAAGCTCGTATAGTAAGTCAGTGCTTTTTCAATCGTTTATTTTCTTGAAGCTACCATTGCGCCAAACTCTCGTTGTATGAAACATTACTTTTCATAACAATATCTTAACGACTATTGCTAAGTTGATTAGAAATTATCAAAGATACAGAAGTATTATGTCCTTTAGTAAGCATATAGTAAGTGCACAAAATACGCCTTGCTTAGTAAGCAAACGCTTAGTATAGTAAAACCTAATGATATACAGTACATGGCACACAGCTAAGTTACTTATACTGTTCCAGCTGGTATATCAGTCACTGCACAACTTTTATTTAGTTTCTTTTTTATTATCCAATCCACTTAACTATTAATCCAAAGGATATTTGTATGGCTATTAGCTTAACAAAAGGCGGCAACGTAAACTTATCAAAAGAAGCGCCGGGTTTAACTAACATTACAGTCGGTTTAGGCTGGGATCCACGTGCCACTGACGGCCAAGAGTTTGACTTAGATGCAATCGGTTTTCTGATCAATGAAGCAGGTAAAGTTCGTAACGATCAAGACTTTATCTTTTTCAATAACCTAAAATCAGACAATGGCGCTGTTGAACACACTGGCGATAACCGTACTGGCGAAGGCGACGGCGATGACGAAAAAATCAAAATCAATCTTGGTAGTATTCCAGCTGACGTCAACAAAGTAGCTATCTGCGCAATCATCTATGAAGGTCAAGCACGTAACCAAAATTTCGGTCAAGTTGGTGATGCTTATATCCGCGTTGTAAACGACAATGGCGAATCTGAAATCGCTCGTTACGACCTATCAGAAGACGGTAGCACTGAAACAGCAATGATCTTTGGCGAATTGTATCGTCATAGCGGTGACTGGAAGTTCCGTGCTGTAGGTCAAGGTTTCAGTGGTGGTCTTGGACCATTAGCAGCCTCTTATGGCGTAAATGTTTAACGTTAGAACTAGCGTAAACGTTTAGCAAGCCGATTCTCATAACCAGACGTCTGGTTATGATCTGATAAGCCATCAAGTGTGCCCTTTTAACGCATTTGATGGCTTTAAATTTAATTGGCTTACCATTAGAATTATAGAGTCTATAAAAGCACGCACACATATTAAGAGCACCTAACAAAGATATTAGAATAAGGATTTGCAAGCCATGGCCGCAACATTCAGTTTAATCGGTACTATTGAACCTTTTTTGCACTGCAATCTTAAAAAAGGCGATTCAATTTATTGTGAAGCCAATGCGATGGTAATGATGGAGTCTAACCTTGAGCTGAAAGGTAAGCTACAAGGTGGCCTAATGCAGTCACTGATGCGCCGCTTTGCAAACGATGAATCATTGTTTCAACAGCAGATTGAAGCGGTTAATGGTGAAGGTGACTGTTTGCTTGCGCCCACGCTCGATGGTGATATGCAAATCATAGAAGTTGGCAAGCAGCAATATACACTGAGTGATGGTGCGTTTGTCGCAGCCCAAACTGGCGTCGATATCAGAGCCAATATTCAGCGCAATTTAGGCGGTGCTGTGTTTGGTGACACAGGCGGCTTTATGGTGATGCAGACACAAGGTCAAGGTCAGGTTGTTGTTTCTGGTTTTGGCTCGTTGTTTGAGATTGATGTTACACCAGACAAAGACGTCATCATTGATAACGGTCATGTGGTCTGCTGGGATTCAAATCTTGAATATAAACTGTCAGTTTCGACCAGTAAGAAAAAAGGCATCATGAGCAATATCATCAACTCCGTCACCAGTGGCGAAGGTATGGTTTTAAACTTCTCAGGAAGTGGCAAAGTTATTATTTGCTCGCGTAACCGTGACAGTTATCAAGGTTGGATACAAAGCGTCCTAGGTAGTAGCTCAGGTGGACGTGGTGGCGGCGGTGGCTTTTTAGATAATATTTTATAGCATTTTACTCACAATTATTATAAGGATACTCACATGGCAGTTAGTCTTCAAAAAGGTCAAAAAATCTCCCTAAGCAAAGAAGCTGGCGGCGATCTTACTCAAGTTAAATTGGGGCTAGGCTGGGATGTTGCTCAAGGGCCACAGGACAAAAAAGGTGGCTTCTTAGGAAAATTATTCGGCGGCGGTTCTGGTGGTGATTCTATCGACTTAGATGCTTCATGCATTATGTTTGACGCTAATAAGCAAGCGGTCGATGCTATTTGGTTTAGTCAGCTAAAATCGAAAGACGGCAGTATCGTGCATACTGGTGATAACCGTACTGGCGACGGTGATGGTGATGATGAAGTCATCAATGTCGATCTCTCAAGAGTACCTGCCAATGTGGTTTCATTGGTATTTACGGTAAATAGCTTTACTGGTCAGACGTTCGAAACCGTAGAAAATGCATTTTGTCGTATTGTCAACGCCAACAACAATAGCGAAGTAGCGCGTTATAATCTGTCTGCACAAGGTGGACACACAGCAATGATAATGGCAAAAGTCTATCGTCACAATAATGAATGGAAAATGCATGCTATTGGCGAGACAGCCTCTGGTCGCACCTTCCATGACTTGATGCCTGCTATCACACCGCATGCGTAAATAGATCGCTATTATAGTAGCGCATAAAATGTCAAAAAAACCCAGTTATTTATAATAGCTGGGTTTTCTAATTCAAAAACTATAGATATTGCATCAAAGCCCATTAAAAATTTCTTTCTACCTCTCTTTTCTACCACATTTATCAACTAGCATTTCAATAGGATATTTTATCCCTCTCCTGATAACTTCTATATAGTATAAAAAATGTGTCATTCGTTGTTCATAATGTACAACTCGTTGAACATATGCTCATCTCGTGCGTCTCACAACATTATAAGTTGTTTATATATTACAGTTTAGTTTCTATTGAAAGATACATCATATTCTCTAAAACGATAATTTGGAGTAAGCAGCATGTCAAAGAACAAAATTGATGATACAGATTTAGTGAGTACGCAAAAGAAAAAATTTGAGATGCCGCATATTTATGTCATATTATTTGTATTTAGTGCTATTGCAGCTATTCTTACGCATTTTGTACCTTCTGGAAAATATGACCGAGTACTTGGTCCAGAAGGTAGAACGACCATTGATGCCACATCCTACCATCTTATAGAGGGGAGTTTCCCAAACTCTGTGTAACTGCTTATAATCCACTAACAGGAGAATAAGCAATGACTAACCAATCTGACATCAAGAAACTGGCTGAGCAAA